>NZ_JAKFEF010000066.1:0-83338 GCF_036675785.1 Aromatoleum sp. | reverse complement strand
GGTCACCGAGATCAATGAAGGGCGCGGCTGCGGGCCGGACAAGGATCACGTGCTGCTCGACATCACGCACCTGTCGCCCGAGACGATCATGAAGCGGCTGCCGGGCATCCGTGAAATCTCGATCCAGTTCGCCGGCGTCGATCCGATCAAGGCGCCGATCCCGGTCGTGCCGACCGCGCACTACCAGATGGGCGGCATCCCGACGAACTTCAAGGGTCAGGTCGTCGCGCCGAAGGACGGCAATCCGAACGCGCCGATCTCGGGCTTCTACGCTGCGGGCGAATGCGCGTGTGCGTCGGTGCACGGCGCGAACCGCCTCGGCACGAACTCGCTGCTCGACCTGCTGGTGTTCGGCAAGTCGGCGGGCGAATCGGTCGTCGAGGACCTCAGGAGCGGGAAGCTGGGCCTGAAGCCGCTGCCGGCCGATGCGGCCGACATGTCGCTCGCGCGTCTTGCGCGTCTCGAAGGGCAGAAGAACGGCGAAAGCGTGTTCGACGTCGGTCTCGAGATGCGCCGCACGATGCAGAAGCACGCCGGCGTGTTCCGTTTCGACAAGCTGCTGAAGGAAGGCGTGGCCGCGATCATGCAGGTTGCCGAGCGCGCGAAGCGCACCGAGATCAAGGACAAGTCCAAGGTCTGGAACACGGCCCGTACCGAGGCGCTGGAACTCGACAACCTGATCGAGGTGGCCAAGGCGACGATGATTTCGGCCGAAGC
Source organism: Aromatoleum sp. (assembly GCF_036675785.1). NCBI lineage: Bacteria > Pseudomonadati > Pseudomonadota > Betaproteobacteria > Rhodocyclales > Rhodocyclaceae > Aromatoleum > Aromatoleum sp. The sequence continues at coordinate 82,621 of NZ_JAKFEF010000066.1, read as the reverse complement.
CCGCAAGGAGTCGCGTGGCGCGCACGTGCGCGACGACGCGCCCGACACCGCGGAATTCCCGAACGGCCGTAACGACAAGGAATGGCTCAAGCACACCCTGTGGTACAGCGAAGGCAACCGGCTCGACTACAAGCCGGTGACGATCCAGCCGCTGTCGCAGGACGTCGAGTCGATCGCACTCGCGAAGCGCACCTACTGAGCGCGGGAGAAACAAGGAAATGAGCAAGCGCACCGTCAATTTCAAGATGTACCGCTACGATCCGGACAAGGACGAGAAGCCCTACATGCAGGACATCTCCGTCGAGCTGGAGCCTTCCGACAAGAAGCTGCTCGACGCCCTGGTCCGGCTGAAATCCGTCGACGACACGCTGTCGTTCCGCCGCTCGTGCCGCGAAGGCGTCTGCGGCTCGGACGCGATGAACATCAACGGCAAGAACGGTCTCGCGTGCCTGACCGACATCGACAGCCTGCCGCAGCCGATCGTGCTGCGCCCGCTGCCGGGCCTGCCGGTCATTCGCGATCTGATCGTCGACATGACGCAGTTCTTCAAGCAGTACCACTCGATCAAGCCGTACCTCGTCAATAACGCCCCGGCGCCCGAGCGCGAGCGGCTGCAGTCACCGGAAGAACGCGAGGAACTCAACGGCCTGTACGAGTGCATCCTGTGCGCGTGCTGCTCGACGTCGTGTCCGTCGTTCTGGTGGAACCCGGACAAGTTCGTCGGCCCGGCCGGTCTGCTCGCGGCGTACCGCTTCCTCGCCGACACGCGCGACGAAGCCACGACCGAGCGCCTCGACAACCTCGAGGACCCGTACCGGTTGTTCCGCTGCCACAGCATCATGAACTGCGTCGACGTCTGCCCGAAGAGCCTCAACCCGACGCGTGCCATCGGCAAGATCAAGGACATGATGGTCGCGCGTGCGGTATGACAATAAATAAAGGACGCGTGCGTTGGCAGTGCCGTCGGGCTCTTCTCGAGCTCGATCTTGTCTTCGCACGCTTTCTGGAGAGGGAATTCGACCGTCTTACCGACGGTCAGCTGGCGGACCTCGAGGACTTGCTGCGCTGTGACGACTATCAGCTTTGGGGGATGGTCAACGGCAGCGAGCCCTGCGGGGACGACCGCTGGAAGGAGATGATCGACCTGCTGCGTCGGCAATGACGGGCAGGACGGTCGTTACAGGGAGCTAGTAGTTACTACCGGCATGCATAAGGGATGACCTATGAGCACTGAACGCACCGCAACGCTAACCGTCGATGGCAAGACCGTCGAATTCCCGGTGATGACCGGCACCCACGGCAATGATGTGATCGACATTCGTACGCTGGGTGCGAAGACCGGTCTCTTCACCTACGACTCGGGTTTCCTGTCGACCGCGAGCTGCAAGTCCACGATCACGTTCATCGATGGCGACAAGGGCGAGTTGCTCTATCGCGGTTATCCCATCGAGCAGCTGGCCGAGAAATGCAAGTTTCTCGAAGTCGCGTACCTGCTGAAGAACGGCGAGCTCCCGAACGCGGCGCAGAAGACCGAGTTCGAGAACACGATCAAGAACCACACGATGCTGCATGACCAGATGACGAAGTTCTTCACGGGCTTCCGTCGTGACGCGCATCCGATGGCGGTCATGGTCGGTGTCGTCGGTGCCTTGTCCGCGTTCTACCACGAAGCGATGGACTTCTCGGATTCGGCGCACCGCAACATCTCGGTCAACCGCCTGATCGCGAAGCTGCCGACGATCGTCGCGATGGCCTACAAGTACAACACGGGCCAGCCGTTCATGTACCCGCGCAACGACCTCGACTACACGGCGAACTTCATGCACATGATGTTCGGCACGCCGTGCGAGAAATACGAGCCGAACCCGGTGCTCGTGCGCGCGCTCGACACGATCTTCACGCTGCACGCCGACCACGAGCAGAACGCGTCGACGTCGACGGTCCGCCTCGCCGGCTCGTCGGGCGCGAACCCGTTCGCGTGCATCTCGGCCGGTATCGCGTGCCTGTGGGGTCCGGCGCACGGCGGCGCGAACGAAGCCTGCCTCAACATGCTCGAGGAAATCGGCGACGTCTCGCGCGTCGGCGAGTACATCGCGCGTGCGAAGGATAAGAACGACAGCTTCAAGCTGATGGGCTTCGGTCATCGCGTCTACAAGAACTTCGACCCGCGCGCGAAGCTGATGCGCCAGGTCTGCTACGACGTACTCGGCGAACTCGGTCTGGAAAACGACCGCCTGTTCAAGCTCGCGATGGAACTCGAGAAGATCGCGCTCGAAGACCAGTACTTCGTCGAGAAGAAGCTGTATCCGAACGTCGATTTCTACTCGGGCATCGTGCAGAAGGCGCTCGGCATCCCGACCTCGATGTTCACTTGCATCTTCGCCCTCGCGCGGACCGTGGGCTGGATCACGCAGTGGGAAGAAATGATCACCGATCCGGAATACAAGATCGGTCGTCCGCGTCAGCTGTATATCGGGGCGGCTCGCCGCGACGTACCGGCGCTTGATCAACGTCCGTAAGAGACGAAAGGGAGAGGCGGCGAATCAGTTCGTCAGCGACCCCGAGGGATGGCGCAGTGCGGCCATCCCGTTTTTTTATCGGGACCGACCGACCGATTCGCCGATTGCTGGAAAAACAAGATACAGGTGACCTTGAACATGATGAAGCAGCTCAGATCGTCTTCGCATCTGTTCGGCAGCAATGCGCCGTTCATCGAAGAGCTCTATGAGAGTTATCTTTCCGATCCGGCGTCGGTGCCGGACGAATGGCGGACGTACTTCGACAACCTGCAGGCGCAAGCCGGCGCCGCGGTGCGTGATGTCGCGCACGGCCCGGTGATCGCGGCCTTCACCGAACTCGCGAAGCGCGGTCCCGTTCGCCTGATCTCGGCCGGCAGCGATGATCGCCGCCAGGTCAGCACTCTGCAGCTGATCAACGCCTACCGCTTCCTCGGCAACCGCTGGGCGAACCTCGACCCGCTGCGTCGCACCGAGCGCCCGCAGATCGCCGAACTCGAGCCGTCGTTCTACGGCTTTACCGAAGCCGACCTGAACCAGAGCTTCAACGTCGGTTCCTTCCACGGTTTTTCCGCCGATCACGCGACGCTGCGCGAGATCCTCGAAGCGCTCCGCCAGACCTACTGCGGTTCGATCGGCTCCGAATACATGCACATCTCGGATACCGGCCAGAAGCGCTGGATCCAGAGCCGTCTCGAAGCCGTCCGCGGCACGCCGCGTTTTTCGGCCGAAACGAAGAAGCGCATCCTCGAACGCACGACCGCGGCCGAGACGCTCGAGAAGTACCTGCACACGAAATACGTCGGCCAGAAGCGCTTCTCGCTCGAAGGCGGAGAGTCGACGATCGTCGCGATGGACGAGATCGTCCGCGTCGGAGGATCGCTCGGCGCGCAGGAAATCGTCATCGGCATGGCGCACCGCGGGCGCCTGAACGTCCTCGTCAATACGCTCGGCAAGTCGCCGTCGATGCTGTTCGCGGAGTTCGAAGGCAAGGCCGCGGCCGACCTCACCGCCGGCGACGTGAAATACCACCTCGGCTTCTCGTCGGACGTGATGAGCCCGGGCGGACCGGTGCATCTGACGCTGTCGTTCAACCCGTCGCACCTCGAGATCATCAACCCTGTCGTCGAAGGTTCGGTCTATGCGCGTCAGGTGCGTCGCAACGACACGACCAAGGGCCAGGTGATCCCGGTGCTGATCCATGGCGACGCGGCCGTCGCGGGCCAGGGCGTGAACCAGGAGATGCTGAACTTCTCGCAGACGCGCGGCTACGGCACCGGCGGCACAGTCCATGTCGTCGTCAATAACCAAATCGGCTTCACGACGTCCGACCCGCGGGACTACCGCTCGTCGCTGTACTGCACCGACATCTTCAAGATGGTCGAGGCCCCGATCTTCCACGTGAACGGCGACGATCCGGAGGCGGTCGCGTTCGCGACCCAGCTCGCCGTCGAGTTCCGGCAGGAGTTCAAGAAGGACGTCGTCGTCGACATCGTCTGCTACCGCAAGCTCGGCCACAACGAGCAGGACGAGCCGATGGTCACGCAGCCGCTGATGTACCGCAAGGTCGCCAGCCACCCCGGCACGCGCAAGCTCTACGCCGAGCGCCTAGTGACCGAGGGCACCTGCACGCCGGACGAGCCCGAGAAGATGATCAAGGATTACCGCGAGCATCTCGACAAGGGCCAATTGCTGTACAACCCGGTTCTGTCCGGCCACAGCCGCCAGTTCGCCGTCGACTGGACGCCGTTCGTCGGCCAGGCGTACACCGACGCCGCCGAAACCGGCGTCCCGCTCGTCGAGCTGCAGCGCCTGTCCGAGCGCCTGACGACGCTGCCCGAAGGCTTCAGTCTGCACCCGCGCGTCAAGAAGATCCTCGAGGATCGCGTCGGCATGGGCCAGGGCGAGATTCAACTCGACTGGGGCATGGGCGAGAACCTCGCTTACGCGAGCCTGCTCGCGCAAGGCTTCGCCGTGCGGCTTTCCGGCGAGGACGTCGGCCGCGGCACCTTCTTCCATCGCCACGCGGTGCTGCACGATCAGAAGCGCGAGCGCTGGGATCAGGGCAGTTACGTGCCGCTGCAGCACATCCGCGACGGCCAGGCCAAGTTCCAGATCTTCGATTCGGTGCTGTCGGAAGAGGCGGTGCTCGCGTTCGAATACGGCTATTCGACGGCGGAGCCGAACGAGCTGGTTGTCTGGGAAGCGCAGTTCGGCGACTTCGTCAACGGCGCCCAAGTCGTGCTCGACCAGTTCATCTCGTCGGGCGAAGCGAAATGGGGACGCCTGTGCGGCCTCACGCTGATGCTGCCGCACGGTTACGAAGGCCAGGGGCCCGAGCACTCGTCGGCACGGGTCGAGCGTCTAATGACCAACGCGGCCGAGAACAACTGGCAGATCTGCGTGCCGACGACGCCGGCGCAGATTTTCCACCTGCTGCGCCGCCAGATGCTGCGCAAGGTCAGGAAGCCGCTCGTGATCATCACGCCGAAGTCGCTGCTGCGTCACAAGGAAGCGACCGTGTCGCTCGACGAGCTTGCGAACGGCCGTTTCCAGACCGTGATCCCCGAAGCCGAGGCGCTCGACGCGAAGAAGGTCAAGCGGGTCGTGCTGTGCCAGGGCAAGCTCTACTACGAGCTCGCCGCGTATCGTCGCGAACAGGGGATCAAGGACACCGCGCTGGTGCGGATTGAGCAGCTCTATCCGTTCCCGGCCGAAGCGTTCGCGACCGCGGTCGACCAGTTCCCGAACGCGAAGGAAATCGTCTGGGCGCAGGAAGAGCCGCGCAACCAGGGGGCGTGGTACTGGCTCGCATCGCGCCAGCATCTCGTGAACGTGCTCGGACCGAAGCGCAAGCTCCTGCTCGTTGCCCGTCCGGCTGCCGCATCGCCGGCCGTCGGCTACTACGCGAAGCACAACGCGCAGCAGAAGGCGGTCATCGAAAACGCGTTCGGCCCGCTCAAGGATTGATCGAATCAAGAACACCGGATTACACGGGGAGAGAAGTTCATGTTGATTGAAGTGAAAGTGCCGCAGCTGTCGGAATCCGTTTCCGAAGCGACCCTCGTCAGCTGGCACAAGAAGGAAGGTGACGCGGTCTCGCGCGACGAGAACCTGATCGACATCGAGACCGACAAGGTCGTGCTCGAGACGCCGGCACCCGCGGACGGCGTGCTGGTGAAGATCGTCAAGCGTGATGGCGAGACCGTCGCGAGCGGCGAGTTGATCGCGCAGATCGACACCGAAGCGAAGGCCGCTGCCGGCGCGAAGGCAGCCGAGCCCGCGGCTGCTGCCGCACCGGCTGCCGCGCCGGCCCCGGGTGCCCGCGGTGCCGCTGCACCGGCCGGTACCGCTAGCCCCGCCGCGCGGAAGATTCTCGACGAGAAGGGCATCGCTGCCGCGGACGTCTCGGGCACCGGTCGCGGTGGTCGCGTCACCAAGGAAGACGCGGTGGTCGCTCAGGCCCGTCCGGTCGCCCCGGCGCCGTCGTCCGTCGCGATGCCCGCCGGTGAGCGGCCCGAAGAGCGCGTGCCGATGACGCGCTTGCGTGCGCGGATTGCCGAGCGACTGATCCAGTCGAAGAACGAAAACGCGATCCTGACGACGTTCAACGAAGTGAACATGGCGCCGGTGATGGCGCTGCGCAAGCAGTACGGCGACAAGTTCGAAAAGGCGCACGGCGTGCGCCTGGGCTTCATGGGCTTCTTTGTCAAGGCTGCGGTCACGGCGCTTAAGCGTTACCCGATCATCAACGCTTCGGTCGACGGCAGCGACATCGTCTACCACGGCTACATCGACATCGGCATCGCGGTCGGCTCGCCGCGCGGCCTCGTCGTGCCGATCCTGCGCGACGCCGACCAGATGTCGATCGCCGACATCGAGAAGAAGATCGCCGAGTTCGGCCAGAAGGCGAAGGACGGCAAGCTGTCGCTCGAAGAGCTCACCGGCGGCACGTTCTCGATCTCGAACGGCGGCGTGTTCGGCTCGATGTTGTCGACGCCGATCATCAACCCGCCGCAGTCCGCGATCCTCGGCATCCACGCAACGAAGGACCGTCCGGTCGTCGAGAACGGCCAGATTGTGATCCGCCCGATCAACTATCTCGCGCTGTCGTATGACCACCGGATCATCGACGGCCGCGAAGCGGTGCTTGGCCTCGTGGCAATGAAGGAAGCGCTGGAAGATCCGGCGCGCCTGATCCTCGACGTGTAATTCGCCCGTTGCGTGACCGGTCGGTCGGGCAATCGTCCGGTCGGCCCGTCACGCTTTCTCTTTTTCCGGAGTGAGCAATGGCTGACAAGCAATTCGATGTCCTCGTCATCGGCGGCGGACCGGGCGGATACGTCGCGGCGATTCGCGCCGCACAGCTCGGTTTCAACACCGCGTGTGCCGAATCGAACCCCTATGCCGACCCGAAGGGCGAGCCCCGGCTCGGCGGCACCTGCCTGAACGTCGGCTGCATCCCGTCGAAGGCGCTGCTGCATACCTCGCATCTGTTCGAGGAAGCGGAGCACGCATTCCCGGCGCAGGGCATCAAGATCAACGGGCCGGTCAGCATCGACGTGCCCGTGATGATCCAGCGCAAGAACAAGGTCGTCGATCAATTGACCGGCGGCATCAAGGGCCTGTTCAAGAAGAACAAGGTGACCTTCCTCGCCGGCCACGGCAGCTTCGAGAGTGCCGGCGCCAACGGCTACGTCGTTAAGGTCGGCGCCGAAACCGTCGAGGCGAAGCACGTGATCATCGCGACCGGTTCGAAGCCGCGTCACCTGCCCGGCATTCCCGTCGACAACAAGATCGTCTGCGACAACGTCGGCGCGCTCGATTTCGACGCGGTGCCGAAGAAGCTCGGCGTGATCGGCGCGGGCGTCATCGGGCTCGAAATGGGCTCGGTGTGGCGCCGCCTCGGATCCGACGTGACCGTCCTCGAAGCGCTGCCCGATTTCATGTCGTTCGCCGACGTCGACGTCGCGAAGGAAGCGCTCAAGGTGTTCACGAAGCAGGGGCTGAAGATCGAGACCGGCGTGAAGATCGGCGAGACGAAGGTCGGCGCGAACGGCGTGTCGATCGCGTACACCGACAAGGACGGCAAGGACGCGACGCTCGAATGCGACCGCCTGATCGTCTCCGTCGGCCGCGTGCCGAACACCGACGGGCTGAACGCCGCGTCGGTCGGCCTCACGGTCAGCGAGCGCGGGCAGATCGACGTCGACGGACACTGCCGCACGAACCTGCCGAACGTCTATGCGGTGGGCGACGTCGTCCGCGGTCCGATGCTCGCGCACAAGGCGATGGAAGAGGGCGTGATGGTCGCCGAAATCATCGCCGGCCAAGCCGGGCACACCAACATGGACACGGTTCCCGGCGTCATCTACACGTCGCCCGAGATCGCGTGGGTCGGCAAGACCGAGCAGCAGCTCAACGCCGATGGCGTCGCCTACCGCGCCGGCAAGATCCCGTTCATGGCGAACGGGCGCGCGCTGGGCTCGGGTGATCCGACCGGCTTCGTCAAGATGCTCGCCGACGCGAACACCGATCGCATCCTCGGCGTCCACATCATCGGCGCGAACGCGTCCGAGCTGATCTCCGAGGCGGTCGTCGCGATGGAGTTCGGCGGCGCGTCGGAAGACCTCGCCCGCATCTGCCACGCGCACCCCACGCTGTCGGAAGTCGTGCACGAAGCCGCGCTCGCGGTCGACAAGCGGCCGCTGCACTTCTGATCACACGCCGGTTGCAAGAGAGGGGTGGTCCGGGATTCTCCGCGCCACCCCTCGCGTTTTTCGGTCATTCTTTCGGTCGATCCATGCCCCATCGCGTTTTGAACGTCCCCCAGCACGGAATGCTCGACGTCTACGAGTCCGAGCTCGAGACCCGGGGTTACAAGTCGGACCCGGAGCAGCGCGCCGCGGCGCAGCGTCTGCAACAGCTCTACACCGAACTCGTCGGTTTCAAGGCCGCGCGGCGCGGCAAGCTGCGCAAACTCTTCGCCCGCCCGGCGATGCCGCGCAGCGTCTATTTCTGGGGCGGCGTGGGGCGGGGCAAGAGCTTCCTGATGGACTGCTTCTTCGACGCCGTGCCGTACCAGCGCAAGCGCCGCGTGCATTTCCATGCCTTCATGCAGGAAGTGCAGAACGACCTGCGGCAGTTGAACAACGAGCCGGACCCGCTGCAGAAGGTCGCCGACCGCATCGCCGGCCAGACGCGGCTGCTGTGCTTCGACGAATTCCACGTCTCGGACATCGCGGACGCGATGATCCTCGGGCGCCTCCTCGACGCGCTGTTAGCGCGCGGCGTCATCTTCGTGATGACGTCCAACTACCCGCCGGACGGGCTCTACCCGAATGGCCTGCAGCGCATCAACTTCCTGCCGGCGATCGAGATGATCAAGCGTCGCTTCGACGTCATCGAGGTCGACCACGGCACCGACTACCGGCTGCGCACGCTCGAAAAGATCGAGATCTACCTCGTCCCGTCCGACGACGCGGCGATGCGCAAGATGGGCGATGATTTCCGCCGGCTCGCCGGCAGCGAAGGCGAGACCGGGCCGATCGACCTCTTCGAGCGGAAGCTGCCGGTCGTGCGGCGGGCGCCGGGCGTGATCTGGTTCGACTTCGCGACCCTGTGCGGCGGTCCGCGCTCCCAGAACGACTACCTGGAGATCGCCCGCGAGCACCACACCGTAATCCTGTCCGACGTGCCGCGCATGAGCGCCGGGAATTCGTCGGAAGCGCGCCGTTTCACGTGGCTCGTCGACGTGCTCTACGACCACCGCGTCAAGCTCATCATGAGCGCAGAGGTCGAGGCGCCGGATCTCTACACGAGCGGCCACAACGCGCACGAATTCGTGCGCACCGTGAGCCGCCTGATGGAAATGCGCAGCCGGGACTATCTCGCCGAGGCGCATCGCACCGAATAGCGCGGCGACGCGCGATCCCGCGACTCGCGGGCTCCGGCAGAGTCGCCGGTCGGCTGCTAACATGAGTCATTGCCCGACCCTGCGAGCGCGATGGACCAGCAAGCGATCACTGCCGCCTACCGCCGCTATGCGCCGGTGTACGACTTCCTCTTCGGCCCGGTCTTCGAGCCCGGGCGGCGGCGGCTCGTCGAAGCGCTGAACTGCCGGCCGGGTGACGAAATACTCGAGGTCGGTGTCGGGACCGGGCTGTCATTGCCGTATTACCCGAGTCACGCCCACGTCACCGGGATAGACCTGTCTCCGCACATGCTCGCGCGCGCGAACATCCAGGTTCGACGGCACGGCCTGCGCAACGTCGCGCTGATGGCGATGGACGTGCAGCGCCTATCCTTCCCCGACGCGAGCTTCGACAAGGTCAGCGCGCTGTACGTCGCGTCGGTCGTCCCGGATCCTGCCGAAATGATGCAGGAGCTCGAGCGCGTCTGTCGCCCCGGCGGCGAGGTCGTCATCGTCAATCACTTCACCCGCAACAACGGCGTCGTCGCGCGGATCGAGCGCGGGCTCGCACCGCTCGCCCGCTCGCTGGGCTTTCGTCCGCTCTTTCCGCTCGACGCGTTCATCGGACTGACGCGGCTCGAGCTGACCGAAGCGATGCCGGTCAATGCGTTCGGCTACTGGACGCTGCTGCGATTCCGCAACCCGTCCTGACGCGACTCACGTTACCGCAACCGGCTCCGCCCGAGGAACCGGAACGCCCTGCTGCGCGGGCGGTCCACCGGGGGTCGGAATAACGGGAGATCGAGATGGCGCGAGGGCTCTACGTACTTGCGCTGTGCGCCGCCGTTGTTGCGGCCGCGCAGGGCGGAGGGTCGAATTACGGGGTCGCCCCCGGTGCGCTTCCCGAGGTGCGCGGCGCCGTGCAGGAATGGCCGGTCCCGACGCCCGAATTCGCGCGCGATCCTGCGCCCGCGCCCGACGGTTCGATCTACATCGCCGTGATGCGCGGCAACCGCATCGCACGTTTCCACCCGCGCGACCGTACGTTTCGTGAATGGACGCTGCCCAGTGGTGCGCAGCCGCACGGCCTGGTCGTCGACCGACAGGGCATCGTCTGGTATACCGGCCATGGAAACGGCACCATCGGGATGCTCGACCCGGCGACCGGCGAGGTCGCGTCGCATCCAGTTCCCGGAGGCGGTCATCCGCACACGATCGTCATCGACGACAACGGCTTGCTGTGGTTTACGGTGCAAGGGACCGACCGCATCGGCCGGCTGGACACGCGGAGCGGTGAAGTGCGCACCTGGCAGACTTCGGGCGGGCCCTATGGCATTGCGCTCGACCGCAGCGGCGGGGTCTGGTTCTGCCGTCTTTCGGGCGACATGCTCGGCCGGCTCGACCCCGCCACGGGGCGCATCGAAGACCTGCCGACCGGAAAAGGCAGTGGACCGCGCCGCATCGCCGCCGGCCCCGACGGGCAGCTCTGGGTGACCGCGTACGGTAGCGGGCAGCTTTTGAAGATCGACCCCGCGCAGCGCCGCATCGTCGAACGCTACCCGATGCCGGCTGGAGCGGACGGCGGTCCCTATGCGGTCACGGTCGACAGCGCCGGCCGGGTGTGGGCAAACGAGATCCGGCACGACACCGTGGCGCTCTTCGACGCGCAAAGCGAACGCTTCCGCGTCATCGCGCTGCCGTCCAAGAACGTGGGCATCCGCAAGGCGATCATCGACGCGCAAGGGCGCTACTGGTACATGGGCTCGCACAACGGGCGCCTCGGCATGATCGAGTGACTGCCGCAGGGCAGTGCGAGGGCAGAGGTGAGCTGCAGCTTCGCAACCCCGGTCCCCAGGCGGCCGCGTGCACGGGGGCAGGACCCTGTCATCGCAGGCCCCCGACTCGGGCGGCGACACGGCGGCTGCGCGTAGGGCAGCGCTCGGCAGTGCGGTTTTGTCGGCGGCCCGAGTGCTCCTTGGTGGAACCGCTCGGGCGCGTGAGCCGTCAGTGCGACCCGTAAGTGATAGCATTGCCGCCGGTCCAAGGTCCCGTCATGTCAGATATCGAATCCGCCTTTTCTCCGGACGGGCTGCTCGCGAGAGCCGTCCCGTCCTTCCGCCCGCGCGAGCAGCAGATCGAGATGGCGGGGCGGATCGCCGCAGCGCTGAAGGAGAACCGTGTGCTGGTCGCCGAGGCCGGCACCGGCACCGGCAAGACGTTCGCGTATCTCGTGCCGGCGCTGCTATCGGGCGGCAAGGTGATCCTGTCGACCGGGACGAAGACGCTGCAGGATCAGCTTTTCAACCGCGACCTGCCGACCGTCCGCGCAGCGTTGAAGGTCCCCGTGACGATCGCGCTGCTCAAGGGCCGGGCGAACTACGTCTGCCCCTACCACCTCGAACGCAACGCCCGCGACGGCCGCTTTCTTACCGCGCAGGACGCCGCGGACCTGCGCGCAATCACCCGTTTCGCAAAGACGACGCAGAGCGGCGACAAGGCGGAATGCACTGACGTGCGCGAGGATTCGGCAACCTGGCTTGCGGCGACGTCGACGCGCGACAACTGTCTCGGCCAGGAATGTCCGAACGTCAAGGAGTGCTTCGTCCTGGCCGCGCGACGCGCGGCGATGGATGCCGACGTCGTTGTCGTCAATCACCATCTGTTCTTCGCCGACGTGATGTTGCGCGACGAAGGCATGGGCGAACTGCTGCCCGCCTGCAACGCGGTGATCTTCGATGAGGCGCACCAGTTGCCGGAGACCGCAAGCCTCTTCTTCGGCGAAAGCGTATCGACCGCGCAACTGCTCGAACTCGCGCGCGACACCCGGTCGGAGACGCTTGCCGGCGCGCGCGACTGCCGCGATCTGATCGACGCGAGCCGCGCGCTGGAGAAAACCGCTCGCGACCTGCGGCTCGCATTCGGCGCCGAGCCCGCGCGCCTTTCTGCGACCCAGGCGGCGGCGCTGCCGGAATTCGACAACGCTGTGACGGCGCTCAGCGATGAACTCGGCCGGTTCGCTGAAATCCTCGGCACCCAGGCCGAACGCTCGGAAGGGCTCGCGAACTGCCTGCGCCGCAGCGACGAGATCGCGCAGCGCCTCGCGCGCTGGCGGACGCCGGATTCCGCCGATCTGATCCGGTGGGTCGAAGTCTTCAGCCAGTCCGCGTCGCTGAACGCGACGCCGCTGCACGTGTCGCAGGTGTTCCGCCGCCAGCTCGAAGGCCACCCGCGCGCCTGGATATTCACGTCGGCGACGCTCGCTGTGGGTCGCGATTTCGGTCACTACTGCAACGAGCTCGGCCTGTCGTGGCTCGAGCCGCCACCGCTGACCGACGTCTGGGGCAGTCCGTTCGACTACGGGGAGCAGGCGCTGCTGTACGCGCCGCAAGGGATGCCGGACCCGAATCACGCCGATTACTCCGAAGCCGTCGCGAGGACGGCGCTGCCGCTGATCCGCGCCGCACGCGGGCGCACCTTCGTGCTGTGTACGTCGCTGCGCGCAATGAAGCGCATCCACGGCCTGCTCGCTGAAGGGCTCGAGCGCGCCGGCGACAGCCTGCCTCTGCTGCTGCAGGGGGAGGGTTCGCGCACCGAGCTGCTCGATCGCTTCCGGCGCCTCGGCAATGCGGTGCTCGTCGCCAGTCAGAGCTTCTGGGAAGGCGTCGACGTGCCCGGCGACGCGCTGTCACTCGTCGTCATCGACAAGCTGCCTTTCGCCCCGCCCGACGATCCGGTGCTCGCCGCCCGCGTCGAACATCTTCAGAAGAGCGGGCGCAATCCGTTCCTGCATTACCAGCTCCCGCGCGCGGTGATCAACATGAAGCAGGGCGCCGGACGGCTGATCCGCAGCGAGCGCGACCGCGGCGTGCTGTGCATCTGCGACCCGCGGATGATCGGCAAACCCTACGGCAAGGTGATCTGGCGCAGCCTCCCACCCATGCGGCGCACGCGCGCGGAGGCCGACGCGGTCACCTTTCTCGAACAGCTGCCGCCCCCGCCCGCCGCGTGAGGTCCCGTGAATCGCGCATGCGAAGCCGGCCGGCGCGCGGGCGGGCGCAGTCTTGCACGGCTTGCGCCACATCGGCGGGCGGTGCTGTATTCTCCGGGTGTTTTCCCTACCATCCACTCCGCCATGATCGTATTCGGCATCGCCGGCTGGTCCGGCTCGGGCAAGACCACACTTATCGAAAAGCTGATCCCGCAGTTCACCGAGCGGGGGCTGAGCGTTTCGGTCATCAAGCACGCGCACCACGGTTTCGATCTCGACCGGCCCGGCAAGGATTCCTTTCGCCACCGCGACGCCGGCGCGACACAGGTTCTGATGCTGTCGAACGACCGCTGGGCGCTGATGCACGAATTGCGGGGGGCAGCCGAGCCGACACTCGACGAGCAGCTGCGCCTGCTCGCGCCGTGCGACGTCGTGCTGGTCGAAGGATTCAAGGCGGCGCCGGTGCCGAAGATCGAGGTGCATCGGCCGTCCCACGGCAAGCCGCCGTTGTGGCAGGAAAACCCCCACGTCGTCGCGGTCGCGACCGACGATGACGTCGATTGCCCGCTGCCGCGCCTGCCCCTGAACGACGGCGCGGCGATCGTCGACTTCATTCTCGAGTACGCGCGAAAGTCATGAACCCGAATATGCTCACCTTCGACGAAGCCTTCGCGATGCTGACGGCCAACGCGCGGCCGTTGCGCGAAATCGAAATGGCCGACACCTTCGTCGCGCACGGGCGGGTCCTCGCGGCCGACCTCGTCTCGCCGGTGTCGGTCCCCGCGCTCGATACGTCGATGATGGATGGTTACGCGCTACGCGTCGCCGACGTCCCGGCGACGGGCACCCGGCTTTCCGTGTCGCAGCGCATTCCCGCCGGACGGGTCGGGCATGCGCTCGAGCCGGGGACCGCCGCGCGCATTTTCACCGGCGCGCCCCTGCCTCTGGGCGCCGATGCCGTCGTGATGCAGGAGCTCTGCGAGCACGCGGGCGACACGGTGATCGTCAATCATCTGCCACGGGTTGCCGAGGCCGTGCGGCTCGCCGGCAGCGAGATCGCGTGCGGCGATGCGGTGCTCACCGCAGGCAGCCGCTTGCGCCCGCAGCAGCTGGGACTCGCGGCCTCGGTCGGCGTCGCGCAACTGCCTGTGTTGCGGCGCATGCGCGTCGCGCTGTTTTCGACCGGCGACGAGCTTGTGATGCCCGGGCAGCCGCTACCGCCGGGAGGCGTCTACAATTCGAACCGCTTCCAGCTGCGCGCGCTGCTGCAGCAACTCGGCTGCGAAGTCACCGACTTCGGCATCGTGCCCGACCGAATCGATGCGACGCGCGCGATGCTTCGCGACGCGGCCGAGGGACACGACCTGATCCTCACGAGCGGCGGGGTCTCGGTCGGCGAGGAGGACCACGTGAAGCCCGCGGTAGAGGCTGAAGGCTCGCTCGACCTGTGGAAGATCGCGATGAAGCCCGGCAAACCGCTCGCCTACGGGCGCGTCGGCGCAGCGGCATTCATCGGCTTGCCGGGCAATCCGGTATCGAGCTTCGTGACCTTCCTGCTGATGGTGCGGCCGTTCATCCTCGCGACGCAGGGCGTGAAGGACGTGCAGCCGCACGCGCTGGCATTGCGGGCTGAATTCGACTGGCCGCGCTCGGACCGCCGGCGGGAATTCCTTCGCGCGCGCACGAACGACGCGGGCGGAGTGGAGATTTACGAGCACCAAGGCGCCGCGGCGTTGTCTTCCATCGTGTGGGCCGATGGCCTCGTCGACGTGCCGGCCGACCAGCCGGTCGCTCGCGGCGACACGGTCCGGTTTCTGCCCTATGGCGAATTGTTATTCTGAGTCATGAACATAAAAGTCTTGTATTTTGCGTCGCTCCGGGACGCCGTCGGGCGCGCCGAAGAGTCGCTCGAGCTGCCTTCGGGGATCTCCACCGTTGCCGATCTGCGGGCATTCCTCGCCGACCGCGGTGACAATTGGAGTGCCCTCGGCACGGGGCGCAACATCCGTGCCGCCCGCAACCAGCGCATGGCCGGCCCGTCCGAGCCCGTTTCGCCCGGCGACGAAATCGCTTTCTTCCCCCCGGTAACCGGAGGTTGAGATGTCGGTGAGTGTGCAGCAGGCGGACTTCGACGTCGGCGCCGAAATCGAGGCGCTGTCGCATGGCCGCGGCGACGTCGGTGCGGTCGCGAGCTTCGTCGGTCTCGTGCGTGACGCGAGTGACGGCGCGGGCATTTCGGCGATGACGCTGGAGCATTACCCGGGGATGACCGAGCGTGCGCTCGAGGAAATCGTCGCGGAAGCGCGGGTACGCTGGCAGCTCGCCGACGTTCGCGTGATCCACCGCTACGGACGGCTCGAGCCGGGTAATCAGATCGTGTTCGTCGGGGTCGCGGGCGCGCATCGCGGCGAGGCCTTCGAGGCCTGCGAGTTCATCATGGATTACCTCAAGACCCGGGCGCCGTTCTGGAAGCTCGAGGAGACGCCCCAAGGCGCCCGCTGGGTCGATGCTCGCGACAGCGACGACAGCGCGGCCTCGCGCTGGGAGTAGCCGGAAAAATCCGGCCCGGCTTGAGAACTGCGGTTCGCGCAACCGACGCGCGCGAGCAGCCGAGCTTCTGTCGGCCCCGGTCTCGACCGCATCTGTGCCGAAAAAATTACGGCGCCCCTGGGCGCCGTAATTGCTGAAGCGGTCTTGCCGCTTACTTCTTGCCTTTCGGCGCTCCGGGCTGCGCGAACAACTGGAACGCTTCGGACGAAGCCTGCGCCATCTGCTCGAAAGCCGCGCGGGTCGTGTCCATCGCAGTCTGCAGCGCGGTCATCGCGTTCTGGTCGGTGATCGGCATCCCGGTGAACATCTTCTGCATCGACTCGAACACGTCCTTGCCGCCGGTCGATAGCTGTTCGCCGACCATTTTCCCGACTTCGGTCTGGGTACGGCTCGCGAGTTCGGCCATTTCGCGAACGCACGCAAGCATCTTCTCGGCCGTGCTTTGCGCGTACTGGGCGCGCAATTCGATCGCTTCCTTCGGGTCCTTCACGCCCGACAATGCCTTGACGTTTTCCACCCCTTCCTCGAAGAGGCTCTTGGCCGTGGCGACCTGCAGTTCCATCAGGCGCTGCGAGTTCTCGATCGACATCTGCGCGAGGCGCATTGCCGTTGCAAGGTTCTTTTTCTGAAGTTCGTTGAACTGATTCTGATTATTGGCCATCTCTTCCTCCAAGCACGTTTTTCGAATATTGATTTGCGGCTTTTCTTACGCCGTTCATTGTCCGTGTCTGCCCCGCTTCCCTCTCCTCAGACCATAGCACATGAGAATGCGTACAAGGGATTAAGACAAGCAAATGATGAGTATGTGAGCGGGGAGGGCTGCCTCCACGAACACCGACTGGCTGATCTTTGGAACGCATGGGCTGCTGCTCCCTTGCTCGCCGCAGCCCTGTTGAATTCGTCCGATGGGTCCCCCATATTGAGTGCAATCGTTCATTCCGCAAGGATTCCTCATGCGTTTCGACAAGCTTACGACCAAGTTCCAGCAGGCCCTCTCGGATGCGCAGAGCATCGCGCTGGGCAACGACCAGCAATTCATCGAGCCGCAGCATCTGTTGCTGGCGATGCTCAACCAGGAGGACAGCGGAACGGTGTCGCTGTTGCAGCGCGCCGGCGTCAATGTGCCGCCGCTGAAAACCGCGCTTGACCGCGCCCTGTCGCGTCTGCCGAAGGTCGAGGGGCATGGCGGCGAAGTCCAGATTGGGCGCGATCTGGCCAACCTGCTCAATCTCGCGGACCGCGAGGCGCAAAAGCGCGGCGACCAGTTCATCGCGAGCGAGATGTTTCTGCTGGTGCTCGCCGATGACAAAGGCGAGACGGGGCGCCTCGTGAAGGAGCACGGCTTGTCGCGCAAACCGCTCGAAACGGCGATCACGGCGGTGCGCGGCGGCGGCGGTGTCGACACCCAGGAAGCCGAAGGCCAGCGCGAAGCGCTGAACAAGTACTGTCTCGACCTGACCGAGCGTGCGCGCTCCGGAAAGCTCGATCCGGTGATCGGCCGCGACGACGAGATCCGCCGCGCGATCCAGATCCTGCAGCGGCGCACTAAGAACAACCCGGTGCTGATCGGCGAGCCCGGCGTCGGCAAGACGGCGATCGTCGAGGGGCTCGCGCAGCGTATCGTCAACGACGAAGTGCCCGAGACGCTGAAGGGCAAGCGCGTGCTGTCGCTCGACATGGCGGCGCTGCTCGCCGGCGCGAAGTACCGCGGCGAGTTCGAGGAGCGGCTGAAGGCGGTGCTGAAGGAGATCGCGCAGGAGGAAGGGCGCATCATCGTCTTCATCGACGAACTGCACACGATGGTCGGCGCCGGCAAGGCCGAAGGCGCGATCGACGCCGGCAACATGCTGAAGCCCGCGCTCGCCCGCGGCGAACTGCACTGCATCGGTGCGACGACGCTCGACGAATACCGCAAGTACATCGAGAAGGACGCGGCGCTCGAACGACGCTTCCAGAAGGTGCTCGTCGATGAGCCGAGCGTCGAGGCGACGATCGCGATCCTCCGCGGCCTGCAGGAGAAATACGAGATCCACCACGGCGTCGATATCACCGACCCGGCGATCGTTGCCGCGGCGGAACTGTCGCACCGTTACATCACCGACCGCTTCCTTCCCGACAAGGCGATCGACCTGATCGACGAGGCGGCGGCGCGGATCAAGATGGAGATCGACTCCAAGCCCGAGGTCATGGACCGCCTCGACCGTCGCATGATCCAGCTCAAAATCGAGCGCGAAGCCGTCAAGAAGGAAAAGGACGAGGCCTCGCAGAAGCGCCTGCAGCTGATCGAGGATGAGCTCACCAAGCTGCAGCGCGAGTACAACGATCTCGACGAGATCTGGAAGGCAGAGAAATCCAAGGTCACCGGCGCTGCCCACCTCAAGGAGGAAATCGACCAACTGCGTGCGCAAATGGCCGAGATGCAGCGCAAGGGGCAGTACGACAAGCTCGCCGAGCTGCAATACGGCAAGCTGCCGCAACTCGAGGCGCAGCTGAACCTGGCCGAGCAGGGGGGTGAGTCGGGCACGCCCAACAAGCTTCTGCGCACGCAGGTCGGCACCGAGGAGATCGCCGAAGTCGTCTCGCGTGCGACCGGCATTCCCGTCAGTAAGATGATGCAGGGCGAGCGCGAAAAGCTGCTGAAGATGGAAGACCGGCTGCACCAGCGCGTGGTGGGCCAGGACGAGGCGGTACGGCTCGTCGCCGACGCGATCCGCCGCTCGCGCGCCGGGCTGTCTGACGAGAACCGCCCATACGGCAGCTTCCTGTTCCTCGGGCCGACCGGCGTCGGCAAGACCGAGTTGTGCAAGACGCTGGCCGAATTCCTGTTCGACTCGCAGGACCACCTGATCCGCGTCGACATGAGCGAGTTCATGGAAAAGCACTCCGTCGCGCGGCTGATCGGCGCGCCCCCGGGCTACGTCGGCTACGAGGAGGGCGGCTACCTGACCGAGCAGGTGCGCCGCAAGCCGTATTCGGTGATCCTGTTCGACGAAGTCGAGAAGGCGCACCCGGATGTCTTCAACGTGCTGCTGCAAGTGCTCGACGACGGCCGGATGACCGACGGGCAGGGCCGCACGGTGGACTTCAAGAACACCGTGATCGTCATGACGTCGAACCTCGGCAGCCAGATGATCCAGCAGATGAGCGGAGACGATTACCAGGTCATCAAGCTCGCGGTGATGGCGGAGGTCAAGACGTATTTCCGGCCCGAGTTCATCAACCGGATCGATGAGGTCGTCGTGTTCCACGCGCTCGACGAGAAGCAGATCGCGGGCATCGCCCGGATCCAGCTGCAATACCTCGAGAAGCGGCTCGCGCGGCTCGACATGGGGCTGGAGGTTTCGGATCTCGCGCTTGCCGAACTCGCGAAAGCGGGCTTCGACCCGGTGTTCGGCGCGCGGCCATTGAAGCGCGCGATCCAGGAGCACATCGAGAATCCGCTCGCGAAGGCGATTCTCGACGGTCAGTTCGCGGCGAAGGACAAGGTTCACGTCGATGTCGAAGGCGGGCGGATCGTGTTCGCGAAAGGCGAGTGAGGACGGGGGGCGGGCATCGCGCCGCCGCGCCGGGAGACCGTTGCGCCTCCCGGCGCTTCTTTTGAAGCCGTCCGAAAACCTGGCTCCGCTTCCCCCTGTCCGGGGCGCGGCCGCGTGATTCTGGCCTGCATGCCGGCACGATGCGATAATGCCGCGCTTGTCCCAGCCGCGGCCGGGACGCACTCATCCCAGTTTTCCACGGAAAAACACGATGTTCGAGGCAGTCCGCAACAATAAGCGCATCGCACAGTTCATTCTTGCGCTGCTGATCATTCCCTTCGCCTTTTTCGGCATGGACGCCTATTTCACCGACGGTCCCAGCGGTAACGAGATCGCGACGGTCGGCGGGTCGAAGATTTCCGTGGTCGAGTTCGATCAGGCGCTGCGCGACCAGCAGGACCGGGTCCGCCAGGCCATGGGCGGCGCGGTCGATCGCTCGCTGCTCGACTCCGAGGCGGTGCGGCGTTCGGTGGTCGAAAACCTCGTCAATCAGCGCCTGCTCGCGCTTTTCGCGGCCGACAACTACATGACGGTGAGACCGCAGCAACTGCAGCAGGTCATCGCCGAAGTGCCGGCCTTCCAGACCGACGGACGCTTTGCGCTCGACCGTTACGAAGCGGCGCTGCGCGCGCAGGGAATGTCTCCGGCCTCGTTCGAAGCGCGTCTCGCGCAGGATCTGCGTATCCAGCAGCTCGCGCTCGCGGTCGGAGAGTCGGCGTTCGCTCCCCGGACTTCCGCGCAGCGCTTCCTCGCGGCTCAGCTCGAGGAGCGGAACATTCGCGAGATGGCGTTCACGCCCGCGCGCTTCCTCGTGGACGTGAAACTCGGCGAAGACGCGGCGAAGCAGTATTACGAGGCGAATCCGGCGCGTTTCGAGCGCCCGTCGAGGGTGCAGGCCGAGTACGTCGTGTTCGACGAGGGCGCGGTGGGCAAGCAGGTGTCGGTGTCGGACGACGAGATCCGCCAGTATTACGAGGCGAACGCGGCGCGCTTCAGCCAACCGGAAGAGCGCAACGCACGCCACATCCTGATCACGGTCGCCGACGGCGCGCCGGAGGACGAAGTGGCGAAGGCGCGCGCGAAGGGGGAGGCCATTCTCGCGCAACTGCGCGAGAACCCGACGCGATTCGCGGAGCTGGCGAAGGCCGAATCGCAGGATCCGGGTTCGGCGGCGCAGGGCGGCGACCTCGGCTTCTTCGGCCGCGGTGCGATGGTGAAGGCATTCGAGGATGCCGCGTTCGCGCTCGAAAAGGGCCAGATCAGCGACGCCGTCCGCTCCGACTTCGGTTTCCACATCATCCAGGTCATCGACATCAAGCCGGCGAGCGCGCGCCCGCTCGAACAGGTCAAGGGCGAAATCGCGGAAGAACTCAAGCGGCAGTCGGCCAGCCGGCGCTTCGCCGAGCTTGCGGAGCAGTTCTCGAACCTGGTGTACGAGCAGCCGGACAGCCTGAAGCCCGCGGCGGAGGAGCTGCAACTCGAAATCCACCGCACGGACTGGATCACGCGTGCGGACGGCAGTGTTGGCGAGTTCGACAACGAAAAACTGCTGAACGCACTGTTCTCGCCGGAATCCATCGAGAAGCGCCGCAACGTCGAAGCGACCGAGGTTGGGCGCGGAAAACTCGTGTCCGCGCGGGTCACGGATTTCCAGCCGGCGCAGCGCTTGCCGTTCGAACAGGTGAAGGGCGATATCGAACAGCAGCTGCGAACGGAAGATGCGGCGAAGCTCGCCGCCGCGCGCGGCAAGGAAGCGCTGGCCGCGCTCGCGAAGGGCGAGGAAGCACCCGGGGAATGGAGCGAAGTGCGGACCCTGAAGCGCGGGGCGTCACTCGCGCCCGCTGCGGTCGACGCGATTTTCAGCGCGCCCTCCGGCAAGCTGCCCGCGCATGTCGGCGTCCCGATGCCCGACGGGAATTACTCCGTGTTCCGGATCGAGAACGTGAATCGGCCGGAAGTCGCGAAGGACGACCCGCGGATGGCGGCGGTGATGCAGCAATACGAGCGGCTGATCGGCGAACGCGATTTCAGCGCGTTCCTCGCGTCGCTGCGGGAGCGGTACGAAGTCGAGATCAACGAGGCGGTCGTCAAGGGCCAGGGCCAGACGCAGTAAGCGCGCGCTCCGGCCGCCCCGATAATAAAAAAGCCCGATCGGCTCGATCGGGCTTTTTTGTGTCTCGAGGGCCGGGCTTGGTCAGAGGCCGCCTCGCCCTGCGGGCCGGCAGGCCGGCCGTCGCGCGAGCGCGACGGCTTCGAAGCTCAGCCTTGTTCCGCGTTGCCGAGCGCGGTCGTGTTGAAGCCGCCGTCGACGTACATGATCTCCCCGGTCATGCCGCTCGCGAGGTCCGAGCACAGGAACGCAGCGGCGTTGCCCACTTCGTCGATCGTCACGTTGCGACGCAACGGCGCGTTGTGTTCGTTGAACGACAGCAGCTTGCTGAAGCTCCCGATGCCCGACGCGGCGAGAGTCTTGATCGGTCCGGCGGAAATCGCATTGACGCGCGTGCCCTCGGGTCCGAGGCACACCGCGAGATAGCGGACCGACGCTTCGAGGCTCGCCTTCGCGAGACCCATGATGTTGTAGTTCGGCATCGTGCGGACCGCGCCGAGGTAGGACATCGTCAGCAGCGCGCCCCTGCGGCCTTCCATCATCGGGCGCGCCGCTTTCGCTAGCAGCGGAAAACTGCATGCGCTGACTTCCTGCGAGATGCGGAACGCATCACGCGAGAAGCCGTCGAGGAAATCGCCTTCGAGCGCGTCGCTCGGGGCGAACGCAATGGAATGCACGAGCCCGTCGAGGCCGTCCCATTTCTGTCCCAGTTGTTCGAACAGCCCGGCAATTTCCGCATCGTTTTGCACGTCGCAGGAAAAAAGGAGATCCGAGCCGAATTCGGCTGCCATTTTGGCCACGCGTTCCTGAAAGCGCTCGTTCTGAAACGTGAAGGCAAGTTCGGCGCCTTCACGGTGCATGGCCTTCGCGATGCCATACGAAATCGAGCGGTTGCTGAGCAGTCCGGTGATCAGAATGCGTTTGCCGGCTAGAAAGCCCATTTTCGGTAATGCTCCGTCTTGTTGATCGGCGGATTATAGCTGATGGGTCGGCTGTTCTACCGGCTTCGCAGAGGGTGGGGTGAGCTACGGTCCGGGCGGCGAGACGACTGCGGGATGCGCGGAAAACCGGACGATTGCGAGCGACATCGTGCAAAGCAGCGTCAGCGTGAGCAGCTCGCCGCCGTCCTCGAGAATCGTGAGAACCGTCTGGAAGCCGCTGACGTACCGCTGCACGACCGCGTGCACCAGATCCATGCCGACGGCGAAGAAGAGCAGGATCGCGAACGCGAGAAGGATGGCTTCGGCGTGGCGTCGGCTTGTTGGGTCGCTTCGCCGATAGGCGGCGAGGATCGCCAGCATCGGAACGGATCCGAGCAGGGACCAGCCGATGAGTCCGCCGGCCGACTGCGACACGCCAATGGTCGCGGCGAGATAACGGCCCGTCGCTTCGTGCAGGGCCAGCGAATCGTCGAGCGCGCAGATCGCGAACAGCAGCGCGAGCGCGAGGTAGACGATCTGCCGGCCCATCGAATACGCGGCGACAAAGAGCACGGTCAGGAAGATTTCCTTCGCGTAACCGTAAATCTCCGGGTAGCTGCCGTCCACGAACGAGAACTTCACGTTGCCATGGAATAGGCTGTCTCGCATCCCGTAGTGTTCGGCGAACGCATAGGTGACGAACACCGCGATGAACGCGAGGTCCACGACGAGCAACGCGCCCAGGAATCGACGACCCGTTCTTTCGGTCGGACGCCCCAGGGAGAGCAACTCGCGGACGATTGCCTGCGCACGGGACGACGGCGCCGGTGTGACGGCCGGGAGCGGCGCTTCGGTCGCCACCTGTGATCCGAGCGCCATTTCGGGACCGGAGGGGGGGCCGGGGATTCGAGCCGGCGCAGCTGACGAGCCTGAAGAGCCGTGCATTTTCTGATTCCCCGGAGACGGTGAAAGAGCGATACCCGCGGTATCGAAGCGACCTCTGTCACCTGCTTGGAACAATTCTGGCAAATGCCCTCCGGTCTGCAAGCATCGCCCTCCCCGGGGCGGGCGAAATTTGTCGCAAAGTGCTTCGCGGGTCCGCGATCTGGTCGCCCTTTTCGCATTCGTTCGCCTTTCGCCCGCGGCGGCGTACGGCGGGATTTTTCACGCCCGGGGAGATGCGCTCGCTACGGGGACGGAGTCCGCCGTGATCCCGCCCGCTCCTGCGGTGGCAATGCTGCGCGCGACCCGGGGGCCAGCAGGTAGAATTCGGCCATGTTCCTGCGCGCCTTCCTGCTGCTGATGTCATGCGTCTTCCTCGCCGCCTGCGGTGATGCCTGGAACAGCCCTTATCCGGCGTCCGAGCGCGGACAGAACATGATGTATACCGCGTTCACCGACCGGCCGAAGCACCTCGATCCGGTCCAGTCCTACAGCGAGGACGAGGCCGCCTTCCTATACCAGATCTACGAGCCGCCGCTGCAGTATCACTATCTGAAGCGGCCCTACGTGCTCGTTCCCGGCAGCGCGGAGGCGATGCCGACCGTGCGCCGTTACGGGGCGAACGGCAAGGAGTTGCCCGCCGACGCGCCCTCTGCGCAGGCCGTGCGATCGGTGTACGAGATCCGCATCAGGGCGGGCATCCTCTATCAGCCCCACCCGGCGTTCGCGCAGCGCGCCGACGGGAGGCCGCGTTACCTCGATCTGCCGCCCGGTGAACTCGACGACGTCCGCGTGCTCGGCGACTTTCCCGAGACCGGCACACGCGAGCTCGAGGCGCGCGATTTCGTCTACCAGATCAAGCGCCTTGCGCATCCGCGCCTGCATTCGCCGATTTTCGAGCTGATGGCCGAGTACATCCCCGGGCTGAAGACGCTGCAGGCCCGGCTCGCGGACGAAGCCGGGCGTAACCCCGGCGAATGGATCGATCTCGATGCGTTCGAACTGCCGGGCGTCGAGCTCGTCGACCGCCACACCTACCGCATCGCGCTGAAGGGCGCGTATCCGCAGTTCCTCTACTGGCTGTCGATGCCCTTCTTCGCACCGGTGCCGCGCGAGGCCGACCGTTTCTTCGGCCAGCCGGGGATGGCCGAGCGCAATCTCGTGCTGGACTGGTGGCCGATCGGCACCGGCCCGTTCATGCTCGCCGAGAACAACCCGAACGCGCGCATGGTGCTCGTCCGGAATCCGAACTACCGCGGCGACACCTTTCCGTGCGAGGGTGAAGCCGGCGACGCGGCCGCGGGATTGTTGGAGGATTGCGGCAAGCCGATGCCCTTCCTCGACAAGGTCGTGTTCTCACGCGAGCGCGAGGGGATCCCGTACTGGAACAAGTTCCTGCAGGGCTATTACGATGCGTCCGGGGTGTCGTCGGAGAACTTCGACCAAGCGGTGAACATGAGCAGCACCGGCGAGGTCCTGCTGTCGGACGAGATGACCGAGCAGGGTATCGAGCTCTTGACCTCGGTGTCGCCGTCGGTGTTCTACCTCGGTTTCAACATGCTCGACCCGATCGTCGGCGGCGGCGACACGCAGGCCGGACGCGAGCGCGCGCGCAAGCTGCGGCAGGGGATCTCGATCGCACTCGACATGGAGGAGTTCGTGTCGATCTTCCTCAACGGCCGAGGCGTTCCGGCGATGCATCCGATTCCCCCGGGAATTTTCGGCGCCCGCGACGGCGAGGCGGGGATCAACCCGGTCGTCTATGAATGGCGCGATGGCAAGGCGGTCCGGCGGAGCAAGGACGTCGCGCGGCGCCTCCTCACGGAGGCCGGCTATCCGAACGGTCGTGACGCGAAGACCGGCGAGCCGCTCGTGATCCACCTCGACACGACGCCCGGCGGGCTCGGCGACAAGGCGCGCTCGGACTGGCTCGCGAAGCAGTTCCGAGAGCTCGGCGTGCAGTTCGTCGTCCGCCCGACCGACTACAACCGCTTCCAGGACAAGATCCGCGAAGGCAACGCGCAGTTCTTCTTCTTCGGCTGGAACGCGGACTATCCCGACCCGGAAAACATGCTGTTCCTGCTGCATGGCGCGCAGGCGAAGGTCAAGGAATCCGGGCAGAACGCCGCGAATTACGTCAACCCCGAATACGACCGTCTGTTCGAACAGATGAAGGGGATGCCCGACGGCGTCGAGCGGCAGCGCATCATCGACCGCATGATCGCGATGCTGCAGTACGACGCGCCGTGGGTGTTCGGCTTCCACCCGAAAGCGTATTCGCTGCAGCACGGCTGGGTGATGAACCGCAAGCCGGGCAGCATGGTGCGGAACACGCTGAAATACCAGCGGATCGATCTCGAACGGCGGCAAGCCCTGCGCAAGGAATGGAACAAGCCCGTCGTCTGGCCGCTCGCCGTCGTGGTGCTGCTGCTCGTCGCAATCATTGCGCCCGCCGTCGTGCACTACCGCCGGCGCGAGCGCGCGACCGGCGTCGGAAGCGTCTGATGTTCGCGTACATCGTCCGTCGCCTGCTCTATGCGCTGCCGATCCTGATCGGGGTGAACCTCATCACATTCGCGCTGTTCTTCGTCGTCAATTCGCCCGACGACATGGCGCGGATGCAGCTCGGGGTCAAGCGCGTCACCCCCGAAGCAATCGAACGCTGGAAGGCCGAGCGCGGATATGACCGGCCGCTGTTCGTCAACACGCGGGCGGACGGCGCGGAAAAGCTCACCGACACGATTTTTTTCGAGAAATCGCTGCGGATGTTCGCGTTCGATTTCGGTCGCGCCGACGACGGTCGCGACATCGCGCAGGAAATCCGCGATCGCATGGGGCCGTCGCTCGCGATCGCGCTGCCGACCTTCGTGCTCGGGCTCTTCGTGTCGGTGTCGTTCGCGCTGATGCTGGTGTTTTTCCGCGCGAGCTACCTCGATTTCTGGGGCGTCGTGGTGTGCGTCGCCATGATGTCGATCTCGAGCCTGTTCTACATCATCGGCGGGCAATGGCTCGTGTCGAAGCTGTGGGCGTTGGTGCCGATCTCCGGTTATTCGCCGGGGCTCGACGCCGCGCGCTTCCTGGTGCTGCCGGTCGTCATCAGCGTCGTCGCCGGCATCGGCTCCAGCGCGCGCTGGTACCGCACGATCTTCCTCGAGGAGATTTCAAAGGACTACGTACGCACCGCGCGCGCGAAGGGGCTCTCGGAGCTTGTCGTGCTGTTCCGTCACGTGCTGAAGAACGCGATGATCCCGATCCTGACCGGCGTCGTCGTCGTGATTCCGCTGCTCTTCATGGGGAGCCTACTCGTCGAGTCGTTCTTCGGCATTCCGGGGCTAGGCAGCTACACGATCGACGCGATCAACGCGCAGGACTTCGCGGTGGTGCGCGCGATGGTATTCATCGGCTCGGTGCTGTACATCGTCGGGCTGCTGCTGACCGACATTTCCTACACGCTCGTCGATCCGCGCGTGAGGCTGGAGTAGCCGCATGGACTTCCGCTTCGTCCTGCTATGGACCGACGCGCTGTTTTTCCTGCTGCTCGCGATCGGGCTGGCGGCGATCGTGCACGTGCGCCGCAGCGAGCCGTTGC
This sequence comes from Aromatoleum sp., assembly GCF_036675785.1. Taxonomy (NCBI): domain Bacteria; kingdom Pseudomonadati; phylum Pseudomonadota; class Betaproteobacteria; order Rhodocyclales; family Rhodocyclaceae; genus Aromatoleum; species Aromatoleum sp. Next base: position 55,557 of record NZ_JAKFEF010000066.1, on the reverse strand, counting down.
GGGCTGCGTGGCGCAAAGTGGGCAGCCGCGCGACCGGCATGTCGGCGGCCACGGTCCTGCTCGCGTTTCTCGCGATCGGTATCGCGGACAGCCTGCATTACCGTCCGATGCTGGCACCCGTCGGAACGGGCGGAGTCGTCCCCTCGTCGGCCGCGGATTCGGCCGCGTATTCCTCGGAAGTCCTCAGCGCCCTCGATGCCTTGCTCGCGCCGTTGCGCTTGCGCGTCGAAAAGACATACTCCGCGCCGTTCGCCGCCGAGTTGTATGCGCGTGAAACGCTCGAACTTCCCGGAGGCGGGCAGGAGAGGATCTACCCGCGTCTCGCATACGGCGCGGCGCATCTGGACGATCCGGCGAACCAGCTGCCGCAGGATGTCCGGCAGCGCTTCGTCGGCGGCGCGGCGGCGGCCCTCGCGCTGTGGCTGCTTGCCGTGGTCGTCGTGATTCTCGGCGTTGCCCGGGGCAGCGCACGAGGCGTGCGCGACGCGGCGACGGCCGTGCTGCGCGGCGAGACGGTTCTCGCATGGCGCGCGGCGCTCGTCACGCTCGGGGCGATCCTGCTCGTCGCCGGCACGGCGGTCGCGCTCGGCGCGCACTACCACGTGTTCGGCACCGACAAGGTTGGCCAGGATGTCCTCTACCTATCGCTGAAAAGCGTGCGCACCGCGCTGCTGATCGGCACGCTGACGACGCTGGTGATGCTGCCGTTCGCGATCGCGCTCGGGATCATGGCGGGCTACCTCGGTGGCTGGGTCGACGACGTGATCCAGTATCTGTACACCGTGCTCAACGCGATCCCGGGCGTGCTGCTGATCGCGGCGGCCGTCCTGATGATGCAGGTCGTCATCGACACGCACCCGGAATGGTTCTCGACGGCGGCCGAGCGCTCGGACGCGCGGCTGCTCGCGCTGTGCCTGATCCTCGGCATCACGAGCTGGACCGGCCTGTGCCGGCTGCTGCGCGGCGAGACGCTGAAGCTGCGCGAGCTCGACTACGTGCTCGCGGCGCGCGCGTTCGGCGTCGGCACCGCGGCTATCCTGCGTCGCCACGTGATGCCGAACGTGATGCACATCGTGCTGATCGCGCTGGTGATGGATTTCTCCGGCCTCGTGCTCGCGGAGGCGGTGCTGTCCTACGTCGGCATCGGCGTCGATCCGAGCACGATCAGCTTCGGCACGATGATCAACATGGCCCGCGCGGAGCTCGCGCGCGAGCCGATGGTGTGGTGGTCGCTCGCCGCCGCGTTCGTGTTCATGTTCGTGCTCGTGCTGTCGGCGAACCTCTTCGCCGACGTCGTGCGCGACGCGTTCGATCCGCGGCGCGGATAGCGGTTGGCCGATCCGGCTCGGAGGAGCCCGGGAACGCGGTTTGCTGAAATCTCTCCCCGGGCGCGCAGCGGGCGTTCCCGCCGCGGCGCGCCTGCGATGCAGGAGAGTCATCATGCCCAGGGTCGTCTGGAAAGGCGCCATCGCCTTCGGTCTGGTCAACGTCCCGGTCGCCCTCTACCCGGCGAGCACCGCGAACCGGCTCGACCTCGACCTCCTCGACCGCCGCGACTTCGCTCCGGTCGGTTACCAGCGGATCAACAAGCGTACCGGCGAGGTCGTCGCATCCGAGGACATCGTCAAGGGCTACGAGTACGAGAAGGACCAGTACGTCGTCGTCACCGACGAGGATTTCCGCGAGGCGAACGTGAAGGCGACGCAGACCGTCGACATCCTGAGCTTCGTGGCCCAGGAAGACATCGCGCCGTACTACTTCGACACGCCGTATTACCTCGAGCCGGGCCGGCGCGGCGAAAAGGGTTACGCGCTGCTGCGGGAGACCTTGCGGCGCAGCGGTCGCGTCGGCCTCGCGACCGTCGTCATCCGCAGCCGGCAGCATCTCGCGGCGGTCATTCCGGTCGGCGACGTGCTGCTGATGAACACGCTGCGTTTCGCCGACGAAATCCGTTCAATGGCCGAACTGAAGCTACCAGACGACAAGCTGAAAGCGCTCGGCGTGTCCGAGCGGGAACTCGAGATGGCCGAGCGCCTCGTCGAGGGCATGGTCGAGGACTGGGCGCCGGAACAGTACCGCGACACTTACCGCGACGACCTAATGGCGCGCATCGAGCAGAAGATCGAATCGGGCAAGACGCATGTCGTCGCCGAGGCCGAGGCGCCGCGCGCGGCCGAGGCTGGTGCCGAGGTCGTCGACCTGATGGCGCTGCTGAAGCGCAGCCTCGAAGGGCGCGCGGGGAAACCGGCGGGGGGGAAGGCTCCCGAACCGTCGGACGAAGCGGGCGAGGAGACGAAGCGCGCGCGCGCGCGCCGCACGGTCTCGGGCAAGTCGGTTCCGTCGAGCGCGAGCGCGACGAAGCCCGCGAGTTCCGGCGGCCGGAGCAAGGCGGCCGGCGCGCGTTCGTCTTCCGCGAAACCCCGCGACAAGGAGCCGGCCGAGAAACCCGCTGAATCGCGCCGGCGCCGCGCATGAAGCAGGCGGGCAGGGACAAGGCGGCCGAGGGCCCGCTTGCGCGCTATCACGAGATGCGCGACTTCACCTCGACGCCGGAGCCGAGCGGAGCCGCGGCGCGGCGGGGGGTTGGGGAAGTGCTTTCCTTCACCGTCCAGCGCCACGCGGCGCGGCGCCTCCATTACGACTTTCGTCTGGAACTCGGCGGCGTGCTGCGCAGCTGGGCGGTGCCGAAAGGGCCGAGCCTCGACCCGTCGGAGCGACGTCTCGCGGTCGAGACCGAGGACCATCCGCTCGACTACGGAGAGTTCGAGGGCGTGATTCCGGCGAAGCAGTACGGTGCCGGCCAGGTCGTGCTGTGGGACCGCGGCGGCTGGTTGAGCCTCTCGCCGGATCCTGCCGCGGCGCTCGCGAAGGGGAAGCTCAAGTTCCGGCTCGAGGGCGAGAAGCTCAGGGGCGCCTGGACGCTCGTGCGGATGCGGGGCAGGGCGGACGAGGATGCGCCGGAAGGGCCGCCGAACTGGCTCTTGATCAAGGAGGACGACGACGAGGCGCGCACCGGCGACGACGCCGAGATCACGCTGACGCGACCGGGAAGCGTCAAGCGGATGTCCGAGCGCGCGGTTCCCGGAGCGCGGTCGGACGGTGACGTCCCGGCGAAGCGGAAAACGGGAACGCGGGAAATCTCGGGCGGGGGCGCGCGCCGGAAAGCGGGCGGCGCGGCGAAGGGCGAGGGCGAAGGACGCAGCCCGCTGCCGGCGTTCGTCGCGCCCCAGCTTGCGAGCCTCGTCGCCGAAGTGCCCCCCGGATCCGACTGGCTCTATGAGATCAAGTACGACGGCTACCGGCTGATGGCAAAGCTGGAAGCCGGCAAGGCGACGCTCTTCACGCGCAATGGCCTCGACTGGACCGGGAAGCTGCCGCAACTCGCGAAGGCGCTTGCCGCGCTCGAATTCGATGACAGCTGGCTCGACGGCGAAATCGTCGTCAACGGCGACGACGGCCTGCCGGATTTCCAGGCGCTGCAGAACGCGTTCGACGCCGGCTCGACCGCGCAGATCGTCTATTACGTCTTCGACGCGCCGTGGCTCGCAGGCCGGGAGCTCGCCGGCTTGCCGCTCGTCGAGCGCAAGCGCCTGCTCGCCGACGCGCTCGCGGACCGGAACGGCGGGGCGATCGGATTCAGCGGGCATTTCGCCGAAGGCGCGGGCGAAGCGCTCGAACAGGCCTGCCGGATCGGGCTGGAAGGGCTGATCGGCAAGCGCGGCGATGCGCGCTACGTTTCGGGACGCAGCCGCAGCTGGATCAAGCTCAAGTGTCGGCCGCGGCAGGAGTTCGTCATCGGCGGGTACACGGAGCCGGGCGGCGCGCGCAAGGGGTTCGGGGCGCTGCTCGTCGGGCTCTACGACGACGCGGGCGAACTCAACTATGCGGGCAAGGTCGGCACGGGCTTCGACCAGCCGACGCTCGCGCGGCTGGCGTCGCGCCTCGCAGCGCTCGAACGCGACGACTGTCCGTTTGCCCGCAAGCCCCGCCCGGCCGGTCAGCACTGGGTTCGGCCTACGCTCGTCGCCGAAGTCGAATACGCGGGCTGGACGCGCGAAGGCCTTCTGCGGCAGGCCGCGTTCGCCGGCCTGCGCGAGGACAAGCCGGCGCGCCTCGTGCACGGCGAGACGCCGGTGCCGGTCGAGGGCGGCGCTTTGGACGATACGGACGAGGTCGCGGCGGCTTCCGGTGACGAGGCGAGGACGGACGGGGCGACGCCGACGCGCAACGAAGTCGGCAGGACCCGCAAGAAGGCCGGTTCAGCGGCAGCGGTTACGACCGAAGCAAAGACGCTTGGAGCGGGCGAGCGCGCTGCCGCGAAAAAAGGATCGGTTCGCGTCGCCGGTGTCGTCATCAGCAATCCGGAGCGTGTCGTCTGGCCGGACGCGGGTCTGACGAAGGCGGATCTCGCGCGCTATTACGAGGAGATCGGGCGCTGGCTGCTGCCGCATATCGTGAACCGTCCGCTCAGCCTGCTGCGCTGCCCGGACGGCAGCGCGGCCGAGTGCTTCTTCCAGCGCCACATGGGCCAGGAGCGGCCCGCCGACGTCGAGAGCTTCATCTGGGAAGGGGCCTCGCCGAGCCGGCGCAGCTATCTCTACGTCACGAGCCTCGAAGGCGTGATCGGCATGGTCCAGCGCGGCGCGGTCGAGTTCCATACCTGGGGCTCCACGATGCCGCGGGCGGACCGCCCCGACCGCATCACGATCGACCTCGACCCCGCGCCGGACGTGGATTGGAAGCGGGTCGTCGAGGCGGCGCGGCTGGTCCACGGACTGCTCGGCGAGCTCGGGCTGCCGAGTTTCCTGAAGACGACCGGGGGAAAGGGGCTGCACGTCGTCGTGCCGCTGCAGCGCGGCCCGGCGTGGGAGGACGTGAAGCGCTTCTCGAAAGCGTTCGCCGCGCAGCTCGCGCGTATCCTGCCCGACCGTTTCACCGCGAACATGGCGAAGAACCGCAGGACGGGACGCGTCTTCGTCGACTATCTGCGCAACGGCGCGAGCGCCACCGCGATTTGCGCCTATGCTGCACGGGCGCGTCCCGGCGCGCCGGTATCGATGCCGCTCGCGTGGGACGAACTCGGCGCCGAGTTGAACCCCGCGGACTTCACGATCGTCACGGTTCCGGGACGACTCGAAAGCCGCCGCGAGGATCCGTGGCGCGACTACGCGAAAAAGCGCAGCCGCTTGACGCGCCCGATGTGGGAAGCGCTCGGCGAGCCGCCTCCGTGACTTTCCGCGACGAACCGTTCGCGGCGAACGAACTCCGACGATAACAACGACGAAGTCCCCAGCCGATGAAATCACTCGCCTTCGATAACCGTTTTGTCCATGACCTTCCCGGCGACCCCGAGCCGTCGGCGCACGTACGCCAGGTTCACGGTGCCTGCTACTCGCGCGTGATGCCAACGGCGGTGCGAGCGCCGCAGCTGGTCGCCTGGTCGCCCGAAGTCGCTGCGCTCGTCGGCTTCGACGAGGCCGAAGTCCGCTCGGCCGAATTCGCCGCGGTTTTCGCCGGCAACGCGCTGATGCCCGGCATGGAACCGTACGCGGCGTGCTACGGCGGCCACCAGTTTGGCAACTGGGCCGGACAACTCGGGGACGGCCGCGCGATCACGCTCGGCGAGACGGTCAACGCGGGCCGTGAGCGCTGGGAGCTGCAGCTGAAGGGGGCAGGGCCGACGCCGTACTCGCGGCAGGCGGACGGTCGCGCGGTGCTGCGCTCGTCGATCCGCGAATTCCTGTGCAGCGAAGCCATGCACCACCTCGGCGTGCCGACGTCGCGCGCGCTATGCCTTGTCCTGACCGGCGAGGAAGTCGTCCGCGACATGTTCTACGACGGACATCCGCGGCCGGAACCGGGCGCCGTCGTCTGCCGCGTGTCGCCGTCCTTCATTCGTTTCGGCAACTTCGAGATTTTCGCGTCCCGCGGTGACGAGGCCCTGCTGACGCGCCTCGTCGACTTCACGATCGCCCGGGACTTTCCCGAGCTCGTCGGTTCGACCGAGGCTCGCCGCGCAGATTGGTTCCGGACCGTCTGCGAGCGCACCGCGCGGCTCGTCGCACACTGGATGCGGGTGGGTTTCGTGCACGGCGTCATGAACACGGACAACATGTCGATCCTCGGGCTGACGATCGACTACGGTCCGTACGGCTGGATCGACAACTTCGATCCGGGGTGGACGCCGAACACGACCGATGCCGGCGGGCGGCGCTACCGCTTCGGCAATCAGCCGCACATCGCGCACTGGAACCTGCTGCAGCTCGCGAACGCGCTCTACCCGGCTTTCGGCGCCGTGGAAGCCTTGCACGCGGGCCTGGAGCGCTACGCCGAAGTCTATGACGACGAGAGCAGCCGAATGCTCGCCGCGAAGCTCGGCTTCGAGACTTTCCGCGACGCGGATGCGGCGCTCGTGGACACGCTGCACCGGCTCCTGACTCGGGCCGAGGTCGATATGACGATCTTCTTCCGGAAGCTCGCGTCGCTCGATCTCGATGCGCCGACGCTCGACCCGTTGCGGGAGGCGTTCTATACGGAGGAGAAGGCGGCGCGCAACGAAGCGGAGTTCGACGCCTGGCTCGCCGCGTATGCGGCGCGGGCGCGCAACGAAGGCATGACACCCGACGAGCGTCGCGCGCGGATGAATGCGGTCAATCCGCGCTACGTGCTGCGCAACTATCTCGCACAGCAAGCGATCGACGCCGCGGAGCAGGGTGACTACGGATTGATCGCCGAACTGCTCGACGTGATGCGGCGCCCGTATGACAACCAGCCGGGACGCGAGCGGTTCGCGGCGAAACGCCCGGACTGGGCCCGCCAGCGCGCCGGATGTTCGATGCTGTCGTGCAGTTCGTGAACGCGTGGCGGAAGACTCAGGCCTTCACGCGCATCAACCGCGCCTTGTCGCGCTCCCAGTCGCGCTCCTTCTCGGCTTCGCGCTTGTCGTACTGCTTCTTGCCTTTCGCCAGCCCGATCGTCGCCTTGATCCGGCCTTTCGCGTAATGCAGGTCGAGCGGCACGAGCGTGTAGCCGGCGCGTTCGACCTTGCCGATGAGTTTCGAGATTTCCGCCGCATGCAGGAGCAGCTTGCGCGTGCGTACCGGGTCCGGCTTGACGTGGCTCGACGCGCTCTGCAGCGCGGTGATGTGCATGCCGAGGATGAAGATCTCTTCGCCGCGCAGGATTACATACGCTTCCTTGATGTTCGCGCGGCCGGCACGGATCGCCTTGACTTCCCAGCCTTCGAGCACGAGCCCGGCCTCGTACTTCTCTTCGATGAAGTAGTCGTGGAAGGCCTTGCGGTTGTCGATGATGCTCATGGGTCGAGGTCGGTCCTTGGAGCGGGATGTACCCGGTCGGCTTGCGGTAGAATCGCCGATTTTAGCAGTTCGGCGCCGAGGCCGTCCTCATACCCTCATGGCTGACGTCAAGAAGCAGGTCCTCGTCGAATTCACGCCCGAGCAGATGTTCGAACTCGTCGACCGCTGCGAGGACTACCCCCTGTTCCTGCCCTGGTGCGGCGGAACGGAGGTGCCTGCGCGCACGGACAAGGTCACCGTCGCGACGCTGCACATCAATTACCACGGCCTGAAGGCGCATTTCAGCACGCAGAACGAAAAGCTCGCGCCGGTGAAGATATTGATCCGCCTGCGCGACGGGCCGTTCAAGCATCTCGACGGCCATTGGCATTTCACGCCGCTCGGCCCGGGCGCCTGCAAGATCGAATTCAACCTGCATTACGAATTTTCGAACAGGCTGCTCGAAAAGGCGGTGGGGCCGGTTTTCAACCACATCGCGAACACGTTCGTGGATTCCTTCGTGAAGCGCGCACAGCAGGTTTACCCGAAGAGCTGAAGATGGCCGATCTGATCAACGTCGAAGTCTCCTACGCGCTGTCGCACGTGCAGGAAGTGCTCAAGGTCGGCGTCCCCGCCGGCGCGACCGTGCGCGACGCCATCGAAGCGTCCGGCATCCTGCGCAAGTATCCCGAGATCGAACTCGACGGGCGCAACAAGGTCGGCGTCTTCGCGAAACTCACGCGGCTCGACACGCCGCTGCGCGACCGCGATCGCGTCGAAATCTACCGCCCGCTGATCGCCGACCCGAAGGCCGTGCGGAAAAAGCGCGCCGAAGAAGGGAAGGTGATGAAGAAGGGCGGTGCGGCGGGCGGCGAGGAGTAGTTCCGCCGGCCGATGCGGGCTACTTGCAGGCCGACGCGATGAAGCTGTGTGCCCGCGCGACCTCATCCCCGCGGGCCGCATCGTTGAGGACTTCGCGTTCGCCCGAGCTGTTGAAGCGCGCCATGCGCTGTCCCGATTCGAGTGCCGCGAGCTGATTGCGCGCGCGTTCGCAGTCGCGCTGCCGTGCCGCAGCCTGCTGGCGTTCAGTTTCCGCCTTCGCGCTGGCTTCGGCCGCTTCGGCGCGCCGCTGGCGGAATTCGACTTCCTTTTCGGCGAGCGTCTTCGCTTTCAGCGAGTCGGCGCTCGCTTTGCCGCCTTCCGGCGCTGTTTTGCCGGCTCCGTCCTTCGATATCTGGCCCGACTTGTCCGCCCCTTGCGCCGGGTTGCCCGCGCCGGCATCTGCGGGGTGGGGCGCGTTCGCGGTTCTCTGCGTCTCACGCAGCGTTCTGGCGTTCGCGCCGGCCGGCGGAGTGTCCGAATAATGCACCTGCCCCTGCGCGTCGCGCCATTGATAGATCTCGGCGCAAGCGGGTGCTGCGAGGAACAGGCTGATGACAAGCAGATTGATGCGGCGCATCGCTGGAACTCCGTGAAAGCGCCGCTTACCACGCGCGAGCGCGATCTGTATAATACGGATTTGGTCGAAAGGATAGAAGCCATGCGAGTGATTCAGAAGGCGCTGACGTTCGATGACGTCCTTCTCGTTCCCGCCCACTCGACAGTCCTGCCGCGCGATGTCAGCCTTCAGGCGCAATTGACGCGGAACATCCGGATCAACATTCCCCTCGTCTCCGCCGCCATGGATACGGTGACCGAATCGCGCCTCGCGATCGCGCTCGCCCAGGAAGGCGGCATCGGCATCATCCACAAGAACCTCGCGGTGAAGCAGCAGGCCGCGATGGTCGCCAAGGTCAAGCGCTTCGAATCCGGCGTGCTGAAGGATCCGATCACGATTCCGCCGACGATGAGCGTGCGCGACGTGATGGCGCTGACGCGGCTGCACAAGTTTTCCGGCCTGCCGGTTGTCGAAGGCAAGCGCGTCGTCGGTATCGTGACGAACCGCGACGTGCGCTTCGAAACGAACCTCGATCAGCCGGTCTCGGCGATCATGACGCCGTTCGAGCGGCTCGTCACGGTGAAGGAGGGCGACAGCCTCGAGGAAGCGCGGCGGCTGATGCACAAGCACCGCCTTGAGCGCGTGCTGGTCCTCAACGACGCGGCCGAATTGCGCGGTCTCATCACCGTCAAGGACATGATGAAATCGACCGAGCACCCGCTCGCCGCGAAGGACGGGCTCGGCCGCCTGCGCGTCGGCGCCGCGATCGGTGTCGGTGCCGGCACCGAGGAGCGGGCCGAGGCGCTCGTCGAAGCGGGGGCTGACGTGGTCGTCGTCGATACCGCCCACGGCCATTCCCAGGGTGTGCTCGATCGGGTGCGCTGGGTCAAGAAGAATTTCCCCGATGTCGAAGTCATCGGCGGCAACATCGCGACCGGGGACGCCGCGAAGGCGCTCGTCGATTGCGGCGTCGACGCCGTCAAGGTCGGCATCGGCCCGGGCTCGATCTGCACGACGCGGATCATCGCGGGCGTCGGCGTGCCCCAGGTCACCGCGATCGACAACGTCGCGACGGCGCTCGCCGGCACGGGCGTGCCGCTGATCGCCGACGGCGGCATCCGCTTCTCCGGTGACATCTCGAAGGCGATCGCGAGCGGCGCGAACGTCGTGATGCTCGGCGGCCTCTTCGCCGGCACTGAAGAAGCCCCCGGCGAGACGGTGCTGTACCAGGGGCGCTCGTACAAGGCTTACCGCGGCATGGGCTCGCTCGGCGCAATGCAGCAGGGCGCGGCCGACCGCTACTTCCAGGAATCCGACGGCAATGCCGACAAGCTCGTGCCCGAAGGCATCGAGGGGCGCGTGCCGTACAAGGGGCCGGTCACCGCTGTGATCCATCAGCTGGTCGGCGGTCTGCGCGCGTCGATGGGTTATCTCGGCTGCGAAAGCATTCCCGCGATGCATAAGCGCGCGCAATTCGTCGAGATCACGTCCGCCGGCGTACGGGAATCGCATGTCCACGACGTGCAGATCACGAAGGAAGCGCCGAACTACCACGTCGATTGATTCCTCGCCGTTTCATTCGGGGCGGCTTCGGCCGCCCTTCTCATTTCCGGTAGCGACATGGCACACCAAAAAATCCTCATCCTCGATTTCGGCTCCCAGGTTACTCAACTGATCGCGCGGCGGGTTCGCGAGCAGCAGGTGTATTGCGAGATCCACCCATTCGACGTTTCCGATGCCTTCGTCCGCGAGTTTGCGCCGTCCGGCGTGATCCTTTCCGGGGGGCCGAACTCCGTCTATGAGGCGGTCGGCTGGCACGCGCCGCAAAGCCTGTTCGAACTCGGAGTGCCGGTGCTCGGGATCTGCTACGGCATGCAGACGATGGCGCAGCAGCTCGGCGGCAAGGTCGAAAGCTCCGGCAAGCGCGAGTTCGGCTATGCCGAGATCCGCGCGCGCGGGCATTCCGAACTCTTCCGCGGGATCGAGGACCGCACGAACGACGAAGGACATGGGCTGCTCGACGTATGGATGAGCCACGGCGACAAGGTTACCGACCTGCCGCCCGGCTTCAAGGTCATCGCGAGCACCGAGTCGTGCCCGGTCGCTGCGATGGCCGACGAGGTCCGCAAGTATTACGCGGTGCAGTTCCACCCGGAAGTCACCCACACGATCAAGGGCCGCGACATGCTCGCGCGCTTCGTCCATGAGATCTGCGGCTGCGGCCACGACTGGAACATGCCCGATTACGTCGAGGAGGCGATCGCGAAAGTCCGCGCGCAGGTCGGCGACGAGGAGGTCATCCTCGGCCTGTCGGGCGGCGTCGATTCCTCGGTCGTCGCGGCGCTGCTGCATCGAGCGATCGGCGACCAGCTTACCTGCGTCTTCGTCGACAACGGCCTGCTGCGACTGAACGAAGCCGAGCAGGTGATGCGGACGTTCGCGCGCAACCTCGGGGTGAAAGTCATCCACGTCGATGCGACCGCCCAGTTCATGGGCCACCTTGCGGGGGTGTCCGACCCGGAAGCGAAGCGCAAGATCATCGGCCGCGAGTTCGTCGAAGTCTTTCAGGCGGAGGCGAAGAAGCTGCCGAACGCGAGGTGGCTCGCGCAGGGCACGATCTACCCGGACGTGATCGAATCGGCCGGCTCGAAGACTGGCAAGGCGCACACGATCAAGAGCCACCACAACGTCGGCGGCTTGCCCGAAACGCTGAACCTGAAGCTGCTCGAGCCGCTGCGCGAGCTCTTCAAGGACGAGGTCCGCGAACTCGGCATTGCGCTCGGCCTGCCGCACGAGATGGTCTATCGCCACCCGTTCCCGGGCCCCGGCCTCGGCGTGCGCATCCTCGGCGAAGTGAAGCAGGAGTTCGCGGATCTCCTGCGCCGCGCCGACGCGATCTTCATCGACGAACTGCGCGCCGCCGACTGGTACGACAAGACGAGTCAGGCTTTCGCGGTGTTCCTGCCGGTCAAGAGCGTCGGCGTCATGGGTGACGGCCGCACCTATGAGTACGTCGTCGCGCTGCGCGCCGTGGAGACGCAGGATTTTATGACGGCGCACTGGGCCGAACTGCCACACAGTCTGCTCGGCAAGGTGTCCAACCGGATCATCAACGAAGTGCGCGGCATCAACCGCGTCGTCTACGACATCTCGGGCAAGCCGCCGGCGACGATCGAGTGGGAGTAATCAAGCGCCCGCCGTGCTAGCGCGGAGGGCGGTCTGAAGAACCATCCGGAACCCCAGCAAGGCTGGGGTTTTTGCTTTTTTGCCCTCGTGTCAGGGTGGCGCGGGAGAAAGGGGCGACGACTTGGCGAAAGCGGGGCGATCGTGAGCGGTATCCCCCAGCGTGCCAGGAGGTGGGCGGATGCTACCGGCCGCGCGCGGCATCCGGCGCCGCGCGGGCGGCTCCCGTGACGCTGGCGTGAATAAAGCGGCCGGTGTGGAGGAAGGCGACGATCTGGTCGACACAGACGGTGGAAAACAGCATCTCGGAATGTCCGACATGCAGCGTGATGCTGTCCGTGGCTTGCGCGAAGAGCGTCTCCTCGACCGCGACGATCCCGTCGTTCGGCTTCGGCAGTCCCGGCAGGAGGCGGCCGGTGCCCAGGCTCCGGTCGCCGGAGATCACGCCGACCTCGAAGTCATCGGGAATCCGCGGGATGTCCCGCGCGACCCAGTCGTGCATCGAACGTCCGACGATCGCGGACACCCCCGGCACCCGTGCCAGCGTCTTCGCGCAGTGCGATCCGCAGCAAGGCGCGCCCATCAGCACCGCGCGACCGAGCCGCGGGTCGCGATGCAGCGAGAGCGCATTCAGCACCAGCAGCCCGCCCAGGCTGTGGCCGACGAGGTGGATCCGGGGGGCGTCGAGCGACGTGATGAAGTGGCTGAGCGCGCCCGTGTTCGTGGCCAGGTCCTGCCGTACCGACGGGTACGAAAAGGTCCGCACCGCGAAGCCGCGGCGCGTGAGTGCCTGTCGTTGCCGGAAAAAGACGATCCCATGCATCCAGAGTCCGTGCACCAACACTATGGTGTCGGACGGCGTGCATGGGAATGGTGAGGCGGGACTGCTGGAGCCCCGGCCGGAAATCAGCCCTTCGGCTCGACTTCGAATAGGTGCAGGACCGACTGGAACGCATCCGCGCTCACGCGCGGGTCGTACTTGGACAGCAGTTCGAGCTGACGGGTCTTCGTCGACTGCGGCGCGAGCGCGATGACGACGTCGCGTTCGGCGAGGATCTCGTCCCGCATGCGTTCGGTGACGAACAGGAACGGGATCGGGATGTACAACTGGTCGGGCCCCTGAGTGTGATAACGCAGGTCCACGAGCTGAGTTTCGTTTTCGGAATGCCGCTTCATTTGTTGTATGTGCCTCCTCTCATATTATTAAGCGTACTGCGATCTATGTCGCATTCATGCGATATGCACGGGGCGGAATGTTGCCTTCGCCTCCTGCGTGCCGCAATACCTGTTTCTGGGCAAACGGGCTACTGAATCGATAATCCGTGACAGAAACATTGCAATTCCGCAAGCGCTTGTGCACTATAATGCATGACTTCACGACGTTCCCGGAGAACGCCCCGATGAGCACGGCAAACACCGACAGCAGACTGCAAAGACCCGACCTCTCCGTCGAAGAAAACGGCTATTTGATGATGCTCGGCGAACGCATTCGCGAACTCCGCGCGCGTCGCGGCATGACCCGCAAGATTCTCGCGCGGCAATCGGGCGTCTCCGAGCGTTATCTCGCACAACTCGAAACCGGACACGGAAACATCTCGATCATACTGCTGCGGCAGATCGCGCATGGACTCGGACTGCCGATCGTCGATCTGGTTCGCGAGGAGGCGGAGCAGCCGGCGGAGCTCGCGCAACTTATCCAGTACCTGAACCGCCTTCCCCCGTCAGCGCTGGCACGCACCCGACAGCTGCTCGAAGCCGAAGTCGAGTCGGCCGGCAAGGCGTCGCGACGCCAGCGGATTGCGCTGATCGGCCTGCGCGGCGCCGGCAAGACGACCCTCGGCACGATGCTCGTCGAGCATCTGGGTGTTCCGTTCATCGAACTCGCGAAGAGGATAGAGCAGGACGCCGGCGCCGAGTTGTCGGAGATTTTCTCGCTGTACGGGCAGGCGGCGTATCGGCGCTACGAGCGGCGCAGCCTCGAGGCGATCGTCGATAACACCCCGCGCTTCGTGATCGTTCCCGGCGGCAGCATCGTGTCGGAATCGGCGACCTTCGACCTGCTGCTGTCGTCGTGCTTCACGATCTGGCTCAAGGCTTCGCCCGAAGAGCACATGTCCCGCGTCGTCGCGCAGGGCGACTATCGGCCGATCAAGGACAGCCGCGAAGCGATGGACGATCTGAAGCGCATTCTCGCCGGGCGGATCGCGATGTACGACAGGGCGGACGCGATCGTCGATACGTCGGGAAAGACCGTCGACGAGAGCTTCGCAGAGATGCTCGAGGTGCTCCGCGGCTGATGCCGCGGCAACGCTCCACGACCGCTGCCGCTGCCCGGACAACGCGGACCGTATCGGTTGCTGAGTTTTCACTCCTGCCTCGACCCCGAGGCCTTTCCCCGGTCCTCCCTTCCCCCCCGCCATCCTGGCAACCGCCCGATCCGCCCCGGCCATCGAGCCCGTAGGGGCCATAGAGCCCGCGTCGTCGTCTCCGGGCTTTCCATTTTTCCGCGCTTTACTTCGAACGCATCGGGAGTCAGGCAATTCCCTTTGCCGGTGAGGGGTTTGCTGGTGCGCTCGTAGCTCTTCGTTCCCGCCTGGCTTCCCCCTTGTTGCATGTTGCGATGCATCAAAATGCATTCACTACCGGTTTTCTTCAAAAACCTCTGCTGTTAACCCTTTAAAAAATGCACGGGAGTGCATGTCGAAGTGCGCCGCATTTGACGTAGGTCAATAGTCGATGCATTCGGATGCGTATGATGCGACTTCATGCAGGAACGGAAACATACTGCAGCGACGGCAAGATAATGCAGGCAACCGCAGAAACAGCGGACACATCAGAGGAGATAGTTCGATGAGCGATGGTTTGTTCGACCAGTTCAAGACCTGGTACGAGAAGCGCCACGATTACGCACGGGACTGGAAGGCGCGGACCGGCGGTCAAGTGGTGGCGACGATGTGTACCTATACGGCGGAAGAGTTGTTGATCGCCGCCGGTATGCTGCCGGTTCGGGTGCTCGGCGCCCACGAGCCGCAAAACGTGACCGAGCCGCACATTTTCGGCATGTTCTGCCCGTTCTGCCGTGACTCGCTCGCGCAGGGCCTGCTCGGCCGCTTCGACTACGCCGAGGGTGTGACCCTGACGCAGTCGTGCATCCAGTACCGTCAGACCTTCGGTTCGTGGCGCCTGCATGTGCCGACGGTGAAGTGGGACTACTACGTGCCGATGCCCAACGAAGTGCAGTCGAAGCACGCCCGCAAGGCGCACTACGAGGAGCTGAAGTCGTTCCGGACGTTCCTCCAGACGCTGATCGGCAAGGAAATCACCGACGACATGCTGCGCGAATCGCTCGCCGTCGTTGATGAGAACCGCCGCCTGCTGCGCGAGCTGTACGAATACCGCAAGGAAGACAACCCGAAGGTGACCGGCGTCGAGGCACTGTACGCGTCGCTGACCGCGCAGTTCATCGACAAGCGCGAGCACAACGAGCAGCTGAAGAAAGTCCTCGCTGCGCTGCCGTCGCGTCAGGTGACCCGCCAGCAGGGTGTGCGCTTTATGACCATCGGTTCCGAAAACGACGACATCGCGTTCATGGCGATGGTCGAGTCGGTCGGTGCGACGATCGTCGCGGACGATCAGTGCTCGGGCAGCCGGTACTTCTGGAACGCTTCGAAGCCTGAAGACGACGTGATCAAGGCGATCGCCGACCGCTACTGCGATCGTCCCGCCTGTCCGACGAAGGATTACCCGACCCATACGCGTTACGACCACGTTCTCGGCATGGCAAAGGACTTCAACGTCCAGGGCGCGATCTTCCTGCAGCAGAAGTTCTGCGATCCGCACGAGGGCGATTACCCGGATCTGAAGCGTCACCTGGAAGAAAACGGTATCCCGACGCTGTTCCTGGAATTCGACATCACGAACCCGATCGGCCCCTTCCGTATCCGCATCGAGGCATTCCTCGAGACGCTGGGCGAAGAAGAGCTGTTCTGAACTGACTGCGGAGAGAGAACGATGAACGCAATGGCAAACAAGTATCCGACCGAGCCGCTCAAGCTCTGGGGCAAGGCAAAGGAACTGCGCGAGCAGTACTACATGAACTACGCGCGGGCCAAGGAGAAGGGCGGTCTGCGCTGGTCCGGTTCCGCGTGGGCGCTCGATGCGCTGCCGGCCGGCCTCGGCAACGACGTCTATTCGCTGACCGGCGAGCCGTACGCCGCGGCGGTGTCGCACGACCGCAAGTTCGCCAAGGAATGCATGGACGCCGCGGAAGCCTACGGTTTCGCCCGTGACCTGTGCTCCTACATGCGGATCTACTGGGGCGGCATGCACCTGAACAAGTACGCGTTCGGGGGCGAGTTCCCGAAGGCCGACTTCGTGTTCCAGACGCAGATCTGCTGCTCGCACTCGAAGTGGTACCAGCACGTCGCGAAGGAAGAGCAGATTCCGCAGTTCTACGTCGATGTCGGCGTCGGCCCGTACAAGGATATGTCCGATGCGCGTCTCGACTATGTCGCGGGCCAGCTGCACGACGGCGTCGAGTTCCTCGAGAAGTCGACCGGCCGCAAGTTCGACGACGAGCTCTTCATCAAAGCGGTTAAGAACGAAATGCGTTCGACGTCCCGCTGGGCGGACATCTGCGCGCTGAACAAGGCGAAGCCGGCGCCGCTCGACGAGAAGACGATGTACTCGCTGTACGTGCTCTGCACGCTGTCGAAATCGTCGCAGTGGTGCGCGGACTTCATGGATGAGTTGTACGAGGAAGTGAAGGACCGTGTCGCCCGCGGCATCGCAGCGGTGCCCAACGAGAGCGTGCGCATGATGTCGGACACGCAGCCGCCCTGGTCCTTCCTGAAGATCTTCCGCTACCTCGAGACCTACGGTGCGGTGTCGATCGGCTCGCTCTACACCTTCGCGCTGGAAGGCATCTGGGAAGACAAGCCGGATGGTTCCTGGGGTGGTCGCACGCTGCCGTGGGAGAAGGGCATCGAGATCAACGACCGCGACACGGCGATCCGCCTGTACGCCGACTGGAACCTCTCGAAGCCGCAGTGGCAGCACTTCTACAACCCGCAGCTGAAGTCCGAAATGATGCTTCGCATCATCAAGGAGTGGGGTGTCGATGGCGTGATGCTGCACTTGAACCGCGGTTGCGAAGGCCTCTCGCTCGGCATCATGGAAAACCGCCTGGCGATCGCCAAGGCCGGCGTGCCGGTGATGACCTTCGAAGGAAACATGGGCGACGAGCGCGAATTCGACGAAGTGCGCACCCAGGCCCGCGTCGATGCGTTCATGGAGCAGCTCGGGCTGCGCCGCCAAGCCGCCTGATGGATAACCGAGAATCTAGGAGGAGATGAGGATGATTACCGCTGGAATCGACATGGGCTCCCGCAGCGTGAAAGTGGTGCTGCTGGAAGAAATCAATGTGGAAGGCAAGCCGACCTTCGCGGTCAAGAAGGCGCATCTGATGATGCCGGGCGACCTCGACGCCGACCAGGCGGCGGACAAGGCTTTCGCCGACGCGCTGGCCGCGGCCGGGGTGACGCGTGACCAGGTGAAGTCAGTCTTCGCGACCGGTGCCGGGCGCAATCAGGTCGGCTTCGCGACCGAGGGCATCACCGAGATGACGGCCGGCGCGAAGGGTGCGGTGTTCATGTTTCCGCAAGCCCGCACGATCGTCGATGTCGGCGCCGAGGAAGGCCGCGGCATCAAGACCGATCCGGACGGCAAGGCGATCGACTTCGCCGGCAACGAAAAGTGCGCCGCCGGTGCCGGTTCGTTCGCCGAGGCGATGAGCCGCGCGCTGCAGCTCACGCTGAAGGAATTCGGCGAGGCGAGCCTGAAGTCGGACAAGAACATCCCGATGAACGCGCAATGCACCGTGTTCGCTGAATCGGAAGTGGTGTCGCTGATCCACTCCTCGACGCCGAAGGAAGACATCGCGAAGGCGGTGCTGGATGCGGTGGCGAGCCGGGTGTGCGCGATGGTGCGCCGGGTCGGTATCGAGGGCAACGTCGTGCTGATCGGCGGGATGGCGCACAACCCTGGCTTCGTCCAGTCGCTGAAGAACGCGATGGATGTCGATCAGGTGACGCTGCCCGACCTGCCCGAGTACGTCAGTGCCCTGGGCTGCGCGCTGATTGCGGCCGAGCGCCTGCACTGAACCCACGCGATAGACACGGATAAAGGAGCGATCAAATGAATGCAGAAGTTGCTGCGGCTACCGCCCCCGAGAAGAAGGAATTCTGGCGCTGGCAGGAAAACACGGTCTGGGACGAGAACAAGGACTGGCGCGACGCCAAGATCATCACCTGCGGCATCGACGTCGGCTCGGTGTCGTCGCAGGCGGTGCTGGTCTGTGACGGTGAGCTCTACGGCTACAACAGCATGCGCACCGGCAACAACTCGCCGGACTCCGCGAGGAACGCGCTGCAGGGCATCATGGACAAGATCGGCATGAAGCTCGAGGACATCAACTATGTCGTCGGCACCGGCTACGGCCGGGTGAACGTGCCCTTCGCCCACAAGGCGATCACCGAGATCGCGTGCCACGCCCGCGGCGCGAACTACATGGGCGGCAACGCCGTGCGCACGATTCTCGATATGGGCGGCCAGGACTGCAAGGCCATCCATTGCGACGAGAAGGGCAAGGTCACGAACTTCCTGATGAACGACAAGTGCGCGGCCGGTACCGGCCGTGGCATGGAAGTCATCTCCGACCTGATGCAGATTCCCATCGCCGAACTCGGCCCGCGCTCGTTCGATGTCGAAGTCGAACCGGAAGCCGTGTCGTCGATCTGCGTCGTGTTCGCGAAGTCCGAAGCGCTGGGTCTGCTCAAGGCCGGCTACACGAAGAACATGGTTATCGCCGCGTACTGCCAGGCGATGGCCGAGCGTGTCGTGAGCCTGCTCGAGCGGATCGGTGTCGAGGAAGGCTTCTTCATCACCGGCGGCATCGCGAAGAACCCGGGCGTCGTCAAGCGCATCGAGCGCATCCTCGGTATCAAGGCGGTCGATACGAAGATCGACAGCCAGATCGCCGGTGCGCTGGGTGCGGCGCTCTTCGGTTACACGCTGATGCAGAAGCAGGCCAAGGCCGCGTAAGCAGAAAAGGCCGAACCACCGGCGGCCGACCCGGATCCGCCCCAGGGACTCCCTGGGGCCCCGGGCGGCCGGTAGGCGGCGAACACATTTTTCGGGAGAACGACATGATCGCGAACTACGGCTACAAGGATGGTTCCGGCGAGTACTACATCAGCATCAACACGGACAAGTGCATCGAGTGCTCCGATCGCGGCTGCCTGACCGCCTGTCCGCACGAGATGTTCGAAATCATCACCGACGACTACGACGACGAAGTCGCCTGGGTCAAGAAGGAAAAGACCCGCGCGCTGGCGTACGACTGTGCCGCATGCAAGCCGGCCGGCTACACGACGCTGCCCTGTACGACGGCCTGCACGCCGGGCGCGATCAAGCACTCCTGGTGAGGGACGCGACATGAACACGACGACAGGCGATACCGCTATGAGCACGAAGAAGCTGATCCCGATCAAGCTCGCCGGTTCGACGACGCCGGAAGAGGATGTCGAAGAGCGCCTGATGGGCCAGGGCTGGAAGCGCCTGACGACGATCGGCGAGCCGCGGCTATCTGAAATTGCCGAAGCGTATCGCGGCATGGGTTTCGAAGTGCACGTCGAGGTCTGGAAGAGCGAAGGCGACGGCTGCAACACCTGCCTCGACGCGGACACCGAAATGGGCAAGATCCTGGGCACCGTCTACACCCGCCCGGGCAACGGCCAGAAGAAGGACGACGAGCTGTTCTGAACGAGCGACGCGCCCGTGGCGCGCACACCGGTGACACCTTAGGAGGAAGGCAAATGGCGGATCAGAAGCGGGTAATGCGGTTGCTGAACAAGGACGATCTGAACGCGATCGTCAGGATTGACGCTGCAGCTTCGAAAGAAGAGCGCCGCGAGTACTACCAGCGCAAGGTCGACGCGACCGTCAATCCGAAGCACAACATTAATGCGTCGCTCGTCTGTGAGATTGACGGCAAGGTTGTCGGTTTCGTGATGGGCGAAGTCTACTTCGGCGAGTACGGGATTCCCGAGACGACCGCGACGATCGACACGATCGGCGTCGATCCGGGCACCCAGAATCGCGGCGTCGCGAGCGAGCTGCTCGACCAGTTCATGACGAACATGAAGGCCGCGGGCGTCAGCAAGGTCTACACGCTGGTGAACTGGGACGACTTCGCGCTCGAGAAATTCTTCTCGCGGCAGAAGTTCACGCCCTCCAAGCGCATCAACCTCGAATACACCGTCGCCTGAT
Source organism: Aromatoleum sp. (assembly GCF_036675785.1). Lineage (NCBI taxonomy): Bacteria > Pseudomonadati > Pseudomonadota > Betaproteobacteria > Rhodocyclales > Rhodocyclaceae > Aromatoleum > Aromatoleum sp. The sequence goes on along the minus strand of NZ_JAKFEF010000066.1, from coordinate 35,310 downwards.
CACGGCAACCCCGGGAGCCTTCGCCATGTGGATCGACTGCCATTGCCATACGAAACACTCGTACGACAACTGGCTCGAGCCGGTCGACCTGATCCGGCGGGCGAAGGCGCTCGGGCTCGACGCCGTGTGCATCACCGAGCACTACTCGTACGAAGCGTCCGAACCGGTCGAACAGGTCGGACGCGATGAGGGGCTGCTGGTGCTGCGTGGCGTCGAGGTCGCCACCGACCGCGGACACATGCTCGCGTACGGCGTCGAGGACGATGGCTGGAATATCTGGGGGCGCAACAACTATCTCCCGATCAACGAGGTCGTCGAACATATCAACGGGCTCGGAGGAATCTGTGTTCCGGCCCATCCGTTTCGCGAAATCGGCTTGTCGAGCCTGCTCGAAGGGCTGCTCGACCTGAGCGGGATCGCCGCGGTCGAAACGCACAACGGTGGCAACCTCGACAGTGACAACGGGCTGGCGATCAGCGCTGCGGCGCATATGCGGCTCCCGTCGCTCGGCGGCAGCGACTGCCACAAGACGGAAGCGGTCGGACGCTGTGCGACCGAGTTCCTGCAGCCGGTGACGGACATGAAGAGTTTCATCGCGGCGGTCAGGGCTGGAGCGTGCCGGGGCAGGTATTTCCCGGGCTACATGCAGGCCGCCCTTGCCGCGTGACTACTGAACGGAAGCAAGGAAAAACCGGGCGGGACATCCGCGGACCGGACTGACGAAGCGGAGTCCGGCCTGGGCGGGAAGAAACATCCCGCTCAACCAACAGACGCAGTCGCCGCACCCGGCGGCTGCACAGAGCGGATCGAACCGCCGATAGCAGCGTTTGAGGAGATGGAGTGATGGAAGGCGCACAGACAACCGAAATCAGATGGTGGAAGGCGAGCCGCAAGACCGGAATGCCGGAGTTCGGCGCGCCGGTGAAGCTGACGATCGACGGCGTCCAGGTCGAAGCGCCCGCTGGCGCATCGGTGCTCAATGCGGCGACCGCGGCCGGCCTCTACATCCCCGCGCTGTGCGCGCACCCCGATCTGCCGCCCGCCGGCCAGCGCGGCGCCGGCGACGGTGGCTGCAACCTCTGCATGGTCGAAGTCGAGGGCTCCGACGGCCTCGTCAAGGCCTGTTCGATGCCGGTCGAAGCCGGCCTCGTCATCAAGACGCAATCTCCCGCGATCCAGGAATCGCGCCAGGCGAGCCTCGCAAAGATCCTCGGGCCGCACCCGCATGTCTGCCTCACCTGTCCGCAGCGCGAAGGCTGTTCGCGTTCGCAGTGCTCGTACGGCAACCCGCAGGAAACCCGCTGCTGCACGATCTTCTCGAGCTGCGAGCTGCGCAAGGTGTCCGATTTCATCGGCATCCCGAACACGACCCCGCCGTACAAGCCGGTGCAGTTGCCGATCATCAAGAACGAGCCGTTCTTCGACCGCGACTACAACCTCTGTATCGACTGCCGCCGTTGCCTCGTCGCCTGTAACGACGTGCGTGGCGTCGGCTGTCTCGAAGTGAAGGAAGTCGAGACGCCGCAAGGCAAGCGCACCTACGTCGGCACGATCGCGCCGACGCTGATCGAATCCGGCTGCACGTTCTGTCAGGCCTGCGTGACCGTCTGCCCGACCGGCGCGCTGATGGACCGCACGCTCGACCCCGCGCACCGCGAAGAGTCGATGGTGCCGTGCAAGTCCGCCTGTCCGGCCGGCATCGACGTGCCGCGCTACGTGCAGCTCGCCGCCGAAGGCAAGTACGGCGAGGCGATCGCGGTCGTCCGCGAAAAGCTGCCGTTCCCCGGCATCCTCGGCCGCGCGTGCTTCGCAATGTGCGAGACCGCGTGCCGTCGCGGTCAGCTCGACGATCCGCTGTCGATCCGCAACCTCAAGCGCATCGCCGCGGACAACGATACCGGCCTGTGGCGCGAGTTTTCGAAGAAGCTGCCCGCGACCGGGAAGAAGGCCGCGATTATCGGCGCCGGTCCGGCCGGCCTGACCGCCGCGTATTACCTCGCGAAGCAGGGCCACACCGTCACCCTTTTCGACGCGCAGCCCGCCGGCGGCGGCATGGCGCGTTACGGCATCCCGTCGTACCGCGTGCCGGCCGAGGTCATCGACGACGAGATCGCTGAAGTCGCCGCGGTCGGCGTCGAGTTCCGCTTCGAGACGCGCGTCGAGAATGTCGATGACCTCTTCGCCGACGGCTACGAGGCGGTGTTCATCGGCATCGGCTGCCAGGGCGGCGACAAGCTCGGCATCCCCGGCGACGACTTGCCCGGCGTCGTCGACAGCCCGACCTATCTGCAGGCGGTCACGATGGGGCTGGTGAATACGCCCGACGGCATCCAGACCGGCAAGAAGGTCGCGGTGATCGGCGGTGGCAACGTCGCGACCGACAACGCGCGCTCGTCGCGCCGCTTCGGCGCCGACGTCGACATGGTCTACCGCCGCACCCGCGAGGAAATGCCGGCGCGCCAGGACGAGTTTGACGGCTGCCTCGACGAGGGCGTCAATATCCGCTACCTGCTCGCGCCGAAGAAGATCGAGCCGGGCCGCAACGGATCGCGGCTGGAGATCACCTACGCGAAGATGAGCCTCGGCGAAGCGGACGCGTCCGGCCGCCGCCGCCCGGTCGAGACCGGCGAGGAAATCACCGAAGGCGTCGATCTCGTGATCTCGGCCGTCGGCCAGCATCCCAAACGCTTCGAAGGTTTCGGCGTCGCGACCGACCGCAAGGGCCGCGTCACCGTGCGCGAGGATTCGATGCTGACGAGCCGGCCCGGCATCTACGCCGGCGGCGACTGCGTGCTCGGACCCTCGACGCTGATCGAGTCGGTCGCCCAGGGTCGCGTCGCGGCTTCGGCGATGGACCTCGCGCTCGGCGGCGACGGCGACATCTCCGAAGTGCTGCTGCGCGACGGCTGGGAAACGAACCCGTGGATCGGCCGCAAGGACGGCTTCAACAAGGTCCGCAAGTTCCATCCGATCCTGCTGTCGCCGGAAAAGCGCAGCGGCTGGGACGAAGTCGAACTCGCGTTCGACGACGCGACCGCCCGCGCCGAGGCTGCGCGCTGCTTCAAGTGCAACCTCGCGCCGAAGATCGCCGACGCGGTGCTGCCGCCCGAGACGTCGCTGAAGTTCGACGAAGCGTCCATTGCAGCGGTGCCGACGGAGGCGGGCGTGTTCCAGCTGCTCGACGACGACAAGAACGTGCTGATGATCAAGGGCGTCGAAAACCTGCGCGAAGGCCTGACGGAGCAGCTCGAACGCGGGGCCGAGGCGACGAACTTCGTGTTCGAGGAAGCGGCGATGTTCACGTCGCGCGAAAGCCAGATGATCCAGGCCTACCTGCAGCAGTACGGAAAGATGCCCGGAGGCGGATCGGACGAACTCGACGACCTGTTCTGAGGAGACACGGACATGGGACAGGTCATCGATTTCTGGTCGGCCGAGGAAGTCCGGCCGACCTTGTCGGCCGAAGGTAGATGCCGGTGCACGAACTGCGGCGCGGATTTGTGGCACATCCGCTGCGACGGCGAAGTCTGCTGCGCCGACTGCGACGCGGTGTGTCCGTACCGGCTGCAGCGCCGGGACCAGGAATGAGCACCCCGTCGGATATCGCGTGCGGGAACGGTCCGACCCACGCCTGCCCACGCGGGGCTTGAGCCGGAACCGAAACAAGAGAAGTCACCAACACCAGCCAGCAACCGAGAGAAAAACCCGGAAATAACGGGGAACACGGGAGACAACATGACGCAATCGCAATTCCAGTTCATCACCTACGGCGTCGCCGACGGTCTGGCGACGCTGACCATCAACCGGCCGCCGTTCAACGTCCTCGACATCCCGACGATGGAAGAGGTCAACGCGGCGCTCGATCTGTGTGTCGCGGCGCCCGACGTCAAGCTGCTCGTCGTCACCGGCGCGGGCGAGAAGGCGTTTTCGGCCGGCGTCGAGGTCGCGGACCACACGCCGGACAAAGTCGACCGGATGATCGAGGTGTTCCACGGCATCTTCCGTCGCATGGAGCAGTTGCCGATCCCGACGCTCGCCGCCGTCAATGGCGTCGCGCTCGGCGGCGGCATGGAACTCGCGATCGCCTGCGACATGATCGTCGCGTCGGCGAACGCCAAGTTCGGCCAGCCGGAAATCAAGCTCGCCGTGTTCCCGCCGATCGCGGCCGTGCTGCTGCCGCGGCTCGTACCGCCGGCTCGGGCGATGGAACTCCTGCTCGGCGGCGAGAACATCGGCGCCGACGAGGCGAAGGCGATCGGTCTGGTGAACCGCGTCTTTGCGAAGGAGACATTCCGCGACGACGTCGCGGCCTTCGTCGCCCCGTACCTCGCGCTTTCGCGCGCCGCGCTCGCCTCGACGCGCAAGACGATCCGTGCCGCCGCGGGCAAGCCGTTCGGCGCCGCGCTTGACGCGGCCGAGAACATCTACCTGAACGAACTGATGGCGACCGAGGACGCGAAAGAAGGGCTCGCCGCCTTCCTCGAGAAGCGCAAGCCGGTGTGGCGCAACTGCTGAGCCGCGATCTACGACCGAACGAAGATAACTGGAGACGAGCGTGATTCCACAATTCATCGATACCTGGCAGATGACCGAGCCGGGCACCCTGAAGAAGACCCAAGTGCCGATGCCGGACCTCGCGCCGGGTGACGTCGTCGTCAAGATCGCCGGTTGCGGCGTCTGCCACACCGACCTGTCGTACTTCTACATGGGTGTGCCGACGGTGCAGAAGCCCCCGCTGTCGCTCGGCCACGAGATCTCGGGCACTGTGATCGGTGGCGAACCGTCGATGATCGGCAAGGAAGTCATCGTCCCGGCGGTGATCCCGTGCGGCGAGTGCGAGCTGTGCCATACCGGCCGCGGCAACCGCTGCCTGTCGCAGAAGATGCCGGGCAACTCGATGGGCATCTACGGTGGGTATTCGAGCCACATCGTCGCGCAGTCGAAGTACCTTTGCGTCGTCGAGAACCGCGGCGACACGCCGCTCGAGCACCTGTCGGTCGTCGCCGACGCGGTGACGACGCCATACCAGGCCGCGGTGCGCGCGGATCTGAAGAAGGACGATCTCGTGATCGTCGTCGGCGCCGCCGGCGGCGTCGGCAGCTTCATGGTCCAGACCGCGAAGGGCATGGGCGCGAAGGCCGTCATCGGCATCGACATCAACGAGGAAAAGCTCGTGATGATGAAGGACTACGGTGCCGACTTCATCATCAACCCGAAGGACAAGAGCGCGAAGGAGGTCAAGGAACTCTTCAAGGGTTTCTGCAAGGAGCGCGGCCTGCCGTCGAATTACGGCTGGAAGATCTTCGAGGTGACCGGCAGCAAGCCCGGCCAGGAGCTCGCGCTGTCGCTGCTGTCCTTCACGGGCAAGCTCGTCATCGTCGGCTACGGCACGGCCGAGACGACGTACATGTTGTCGAAGCTGATGGCCTTCGACGCCGAAATCATCGGCACCTGGGGCTGCCCGCCGGACCGCTACGCGGCCGTGCGCGACATGTGCCTCGACGGTCGCATCCAGCTCGGACCCTTCGTCGAAACGCGGCCGATGAGCCAGATCGAACAGGTCTTCGACGAGGCGCACCACGGCAAACTCAAGCGGCGCGTCGTGCTGACGCCCGATTTCTGATCCACGCTGACCACCCGAAAATACAGGAGACAACTCATGGCACTCGACTGGCTGCCCCGCGACAACCACACCAAGGACCACTCCCTGCTCGGCGAAGAGCATTTCGGCACGGAGGCGCCCTCGGTTCTCTTCGAGAAGCGTCCGGTGACCGACCCGCAGGGCAACGCGGTTCCGGGTCTGTACGCGGCGTGGATCATCCTGAACAACCCCACGCAGTACAACTCCTACACGACCGAGATGGTCAAGGCGATCATCGCCGGCTTCCAGCGCGCATCGAGCGATCGCACCATCGTCGCGGCGGTGTTCACCGCGGTCGGCGACAAGGCGTTCTGCACCGGCGGCAACACCGCCGAGTACGCGTCGTACTACGCCCAGCGCCCGAACGAATACGGCGAGTACATGGATCTCTTCAACGCCATGGTCGACGGCATCCTGAACTGCAAGAAGCCGGTGATCTGCCGCGTGAACGGCATGCGCGTCGGCGGCGGCCAGGAAATCGGCATGGCGACCGACATCACGATCACCTCCGACATGGCGGTGTTCGGCCAGGCCGGCCCGAAGCACGGCAGCGCGCCCGACGGTGGCTCGACCGACTTCCTGCCGTGGATGCTGAACATGGAAGACGCGATGTACAACTGCATCTCGTGCGAGCCGTGGAGCGCGTACAAGATGAAGTCGAAGAACCTCGTCACGAAGGTCGTGCCGGTGCTGAAGAAGGACGGCGAATGGGTCCGCAACCCGCTTGTGCGCACCGACGCCTTCGTCGATGACGGCGAGCTGGTCTACGGCGAATCGGTGGCGGCCGACAAGGCGAAGGCGGCGAAGGAGCTGATCGCGCAGTGCACGACGGACTTCTCGAAGCTCGACGCCGAGGTCAATGCGCTGGTGTGGAAGTTCGCCAATCTCTTCCCGGGCTGCCTGATCAAGTCGATCGACGGCATCCGTGGCAAGAAGAAGTTCTTCTGGGACCAGATGAAGCTCGCAAACCGGCATTGGCTCGCGGCGAACATGAACCACGAGGCGTACCTCGGCTTCACGGCCTTCAACAACAAGAAGGCCACCGGCAAGGACGTCATCGACTTCATCAAGTATCGCCAGCTCGTCGCCGAAGGCGCGGTGTTCGACGACAACTTCGCCGAGCAGGTCCTCGCGAAACCGAAATCGTAGTTTTCAAGGCCTCTCCCTTCCCGGGGTGAGGGCGGACTACCCGTCCTTAACTCACCCCATTTTTTTTCCATTCGGGGAAGAGCGAGGAGTGCGGCTCGCGACGATAGCCGAGCCGCTTCCCGCCAATAAAGGGGACCAGACATGCAACTGAAGGACAGGGTCGCAATCGTGACCGGCGCCGGGCAAGGCATCGGCGCGGCGGTCGCGGCGGCGTATGCGCGGGAAGGCGCGAAAGTCGCCGTCATCGACCTGAACCTCGACGCCGCACAGCGGGTCGCGGCGGACATCGTCGAGCGCGGCGGAGATGCGATCGGCGTCGCCTGCGACGTCTCGAACCGCGAACAGGTCGAAGCGATGGCGGGCGAAGTCGAAAAGCGCTGGGGCCGGATCGACATCCTAGTCAACAACGCCGGCATCACGCGCACCGCGATGCTCAACAAGATGACCGGCGAACAATGGCAGCAGGTGCTTAACGTGCACCTGAACGGCGCGTTCAACTGTCTGCAGGCGGTCGTCGGCGGCATGATCGAACGGCGCTACGGCCGCATCCTCTACGTGACCTCGGCCGCGGGCGTGCTCGGCACGATCGGCCAGATCAACTACAGCGCCGCGAAGGCCGGCATCCTCGGCATGACGAAGAGCACCGCGAAGGAGCTCGCGCGCTACAACATCACCGCGAACGCGATCGCGCCGGGGGCGGCAACGCCGATGACCGAGACGATTCGCACCGACGACCGGTTCAAGGAAAAATATCTCGACCGTATCCCGCTGGGCCGCTGGGCCGAGCCCGAGGAGATCACGCCGGTGTTCGTGTTCTTCGCATCGGATGCGTCGAGCTACGTGACCGGCCAGGTGCTCGCGGCCGACGGAGGGATGACGATCAACTGACGTGGAGTCGACGCGGGGGCCGCGCAAGCGGCCCTCGCGCTTACGGGCCGTCGCGGGGGCGGCCGTCACGGGCGCGCGGCAGAGCCGCGGGCCCGGACGGACACGGGGCGACTACCGCATGTCCGGACCGGCGCGAGCGGGCCCGGAGCGAATAAAAGCAGAAACTGGAGACGAGGAAGATGGCAGAACTCAGTAGCGCCGACCACGGTACGATCCCCCCGCGGATCACGATCCCGCGCGATTACAACGCGGCGCACGACCTGATCGAGCGCAATCTGCGCGCCGGACGCGGCAGCAAGACTGCCGTCATCGACGACCGCGGCAGCTACACGTACGCGCAGCTCGCCGAACGGGTCGACCGTTTCGCGCATGCGCTGTCCGAACTGGGCGTGCGGATGGAGGAGCGGGTGCTGCTGTGCCTGCTCGACACCGTCGACTTCCCGACCGCCTTCCTCGGCTGCATCAAGGCCGGCGCCGTGCCGGTGCCGGTCAATACCCTGCTCACCGCGTCCGACTACAGCTACATGCTGCGCGACAGCCGCGCGCGGGCGCTCGTCGTCTCGTCGTTGCTGCTGCCGGCGTTCGACAGCGCGATCGAGGGAAGTCCGTTCGTCAAGAATGTCATCGTCTCCGGCGGGGACGCCGGCACGCGCGGCGGGCACCTGGACTTCGCCGAGCTGATCGCCGCGCCGCGTCCGCCGTTCGAACCGGCGCTCACCTGTGTCGACGATCCCTGTTTCTGGTTGTACTCGTCGGGCTCGACCGGGGCGCCGAAGGGAACGGTCCATGTGCATTCGAGCCTGATCAACACCGCGGAGCTGTACGCGAAGCCGGTGCTCGGCGTGACCGAGGACGACGTCGTGTTCTCGGCGGCGAAGCTCTTCTTCGCCTACGGGCTCGGCAACGGGCTGACGTTCCCGCTCGCCGCCGGCGCGACCGCGGTGCTGATGTCGGAGCGTCCGACGCCGGCGTCGGTGTCGAACGTGCTGCGCAAGCACAAGCCGACGATCTTCTGCGGCGTGCCGACGCTCTTCGCGTCGATGCTCGTGAGTCCGGAACTGCCGGCGCGCACCGAAGTCGCGATGCGGCGCTGCTCGTCGGCCGGCGAAGCGCTGCCGGCGGACGTCGGCCGCCGCTGGACCGAGCATTTCGGTGTTGAGATCCTCGACGGCCTCGGTTCCACCGAAATGCTGCACATCTTCCTGTCGAACCGTGCCGGCGAGGTCCGCTACGGCACCAGCGGCAAGCCCGTTCCGGGCTACGAGCTTCGCCTCGTCGGCGACGACGGCGAGCCAGTCGCGCCCGGAGAGTCGGGCGAGCTGCAGGTGCGCGGGCCGACGAGCGCCGCGTTCTACTGGAACAACCGCACGAAGAGCCGCGAAACCTTCGCCGGCCAGTGGACGCGCAGCGGCGACAAGTACTCCCAGGACGCCGACGGGAACTTCGTCTATGCCGGCCGCAACGACGACATGCTGAAGGTCGGCGGCATCTACGTGTCGCCGATCGAAGTCGAATCCGCGCTGATCACGCACGAGGTCGTGCTCGAGGCGGCGGTCGTCGGCAAGGCCGACGTCGATGGCCTGATCAAGCCGCTGGCGTTCGTCGTGCTGAAGCCCGGCCTGCAGCCTTCGACCGAATTGCCCGACGAGCTCAAGCGGCACGTGAAGGCGAAGCTTGCCCCGTACAAGTACCCGCGGTGGATCGAGTTCGTCGAAGAGCTGCCGAAGACGGCGACCGGCAAGATCCAGCGCTTCAAGCTGCGCTCGCAGCCGGGGCATTGAGCCGGATTGCCGCATCCTTCAGGCCGGTCCGGCGCGGGGCGTAATGCGAACGCGCGGGCGGCATTGCGATCTGACGTGTGACGTAACACTGTGTATCCTGCGGTTGTAGTCGACCGCGGGGGCGCGGGCGCGCAATTCGGTGAGCGAAGCGAAGGGGTAAAGCGGCAAGGAGCACCAGGAAATCCGTCGGCGGCAACGCCGGCGTTAAGCAAAAAAGTCATACGAGTCGGAAAACCGGCCATACCACTGGAGGAGATGTCATGAGCAACGGATACAACCGTCGCAATTTTCTGCTGTCCGGCCTCGGAGTCGCCGCGGGCCTCGCGCTGCCGTCGGCGCCGCTGTTCGCCCAAGGGGCGAAGAAGGTCCGGGTCGGACTGATGCTGCCCTACACCGGCACGTACGCGGCGCTGGGCAATGCGATCACGAACGGCTTCAAGCTCGCGGTCGAGCAGGGCGGCGGCAAGCTCGGCGGGCGCGAGATCGAGTACTTCACCGTCGACGACGAATCCGACGCGGCGAAGGCGCCGGAGAACGCGAACAAGCTGATCAAGCGCGACAACGTCGACGTGCTCGTCGGCACGGTGCATTCGGGCGTCGCGCTCGCGATGGCCCGCGTCGCCCGCGAGACGAAGACGCTGCTGATCGTCCCGAACGCCGGTGCCGACGAGATCACCGGCCCGCTGTGCGCGCCGAACATCTTCCGCACGTCGTTCTCGGCCTGGCAGCCGGCCTACGCGATGGGCAACGTGATGGCCGAGCGCGGACACAAGAACGTCGTTGCGCTGTCCTGGAAATATTCGTTCGGCGAGCAATCGGTCGCGGGCTTCAAGGAAGCGTTCGAGAAGGCCGGCGGCAAGATCGCCAAGGAAATGTACCTGCCGTTCCCGAACGTCGAGTTCCAGCCCTACCTCACCGAGATCGCCGCGCTGAAACCCGACGCGGTGTTCGTGTTCTTCGCCGGCGGCGGCGCGGTGAAGTTCGTCAAGGACTACGACGCAGCGGGCCTGAAGAAGTCGATCCCGCTGTACGGCTCGGGCTTCCTCACCGACGGCACGCTCGACGCCCAAGGTGCGGCCGCCGAAGGCCTGCTGACGACGCTGCATTACGCCGACGGGCTGGATATCCCGAAGGACAAGGAGTTCCGCGCGGCATACTCGTCGACATTCAAGATGCAGCCGGACGTGTATGCGGTGCAGGGCTACGACGGGGCGCAATTGCTCGCGGCGGGGCTCGCTGCGGTCGGCGGCGACGTGTCGAAGCGCGCCGAGCTGATCAAGGCGATGGAAGCTGCGACGATCGACAGCCCGCGCGGCAAGTTCACACTGTCGAAGGCGCACAACCCCGTGCAGGACATCTATCTGCGGAAGGTCGAAGGCAAGGAGAACAAAGTCGTTGCCGTTGCGGCCAAGGCGCTCGCGGACCCCGCGCGCGGCTGCCGCATGTAGCGGTCCGGTCCGGGATTCATCTCCCGGATCTTCGCCTGATCGACATCATCCGGACGCCGGCAAGGGCGTCCGGAGGGGAGTCTGCATGGATTTCACGACCTTCCTGATCCAACTGCTGAATGCGCTGCAGTACGGGCTGCTGCTGTTCCTCGTCGCGAGCGGCCTGACGCTGATCTTCGGCATCATGGGCATCATCAACCTCGCGCACGGCAGCTTCTACATGATGGGCGCGTACATCGCGTTCTCGCTGACGTCGCTGACCGGCAACCTGCTGATCGCCGTCGTGCTCGGGATCGCGCTCAGCGCGGCGATCGGCTTCCTGCTCGAGTGGGCGCTGTTCGCGCGGCTCTACAAGCGCGACCACCTCGACCAGGTGCTGCTGACCTACGGGCTGATCCTGATGTTCGAGGAGGTGCGCAGCGTGATCGTCGGCGACGACGTGCACGGCGTCGCGATCCCCGAACTGTTGTCGGCGTCGGTGCAGCTCTCCGACACACTGAGCTACCCGGTCTACCGGCTCTTCATCTCCGCGGTGTGCATCGTGCTCGCGATTGCGATGTACTGGCTGATCCGCCACACGCGGCTCGGCATGATGATCCGCGCGGGCAGCAGCAACCGCGAGATGGTGCAGTCGCTCGGCATCGACATCGACCTCGTCTACCGGCTGGTGTTCGCGCTCGGCGTCACGCTCGCGGCTTTCGCCGGCATGCTCGCGGCGCCGGTGTCCTCGGTGTATCCGGGCATGGGCAACCAGGTGCTGATCATCTGCTTCGTCGTCGTCGTCATCGGCGGTGTCGGGTCGATCTGGGGCGCGCTGGTCGCGGCGCTGCTGATCGGGCTCGCCGACACTTTCGGCAAGGTGATCATCCCGGACTACGCCGGGCTCACTGTCTATCTGCTGATGGCCGCGGTACTGCTGTGGCGGCCGGAAGGCATCTTCCGGAGGATCTGACATGCCCCCCGCGCTCAAGAATCCGCGCAACGCGCTCATCGCGACGTTGCTGGTGCTGTCGGTCTTCCCGCTGTTCGGCTCGGACTACTACAACGAGCTGGTGACGAAGATCATGATCATGACGATCTTCGCGATGAGCCTCGATCTGCTCGTCGGCTTCACCGGGCTCGTCAGCTTCGGCCACGCAGCGTTCTTCGGCGTCGCGGCGTACGCGGTCGTGCTGCTGTCGCCGCAGTACGAGGCGGCGAGCCTGTGGCTCGTGCTGCCCGGCGCGGTGCTCGTCGCCGCGGCGGTCGCGTTCGTCGTCGGGCTGTTCGTGCTGAGGACGAAGGGTATCTACTTCATCATGGTGACGCTCGCGTTCGCGCAGATGATCTACTTCATCTTCCACGACTCGCCGCTCGGCGGCGGCTCGGACGGCGTGTTCCTCAACTTCAAGCCCGAGTTGCGGATCGGCGAGACGGTGCTGCTCGACCTCGGCGATCCGCGCCTGTTCTATTACTTCGTGCTGCTGTTCCTCGTCGTCGCGTACGTGTTCCTGCGCGTGCTGCTGCGCTCGCCGCTCGGCCACGCGCTCGCCGGCATCAAGAGCAACGAGCACCGGATGGTGTCGCTCGGCTTCCCGGTGTTCCTGTACAAGCTCGCCGGCTTCGTCATCGCGGGCGGCATCGCCGGGCTCGCGGGCTTCCTGTCGGCATGCCAGTTCGGCTTCGTGACGCCGGAGCTGCTGTCGTGGCACCAGTCGGGCAACGTGCTGCTGATGGTGATCCTCGGCGGCATCGGCAGCCTCAACGGTGCCGCGATCGGCGCGTTCGCGTTCGTCGTGTTGCAGGAGGTGTTCTCGGCGCTGACGAAGCACTGGCAGTTCCTGATGGGCGCGGTGATCGTGCTCGTCGTCATGCTGTTGCCGGGCGGGTTGGCAAGCGTTCCGCAGCGGTTGCGCCGTCTGCTCGTCGGGGGAGGTTCGAATGGGCGTTGAACTCATCTGGGCGACGGGTGCCGCGTCGGCGTCACACGCTTCCGCTGCGCCCGGTCGCGGACCGTCGGGTCAGCCTGAAACGGCCACGACTGGAGGCCGCGGTGCACGCGCCGAACTCCTCGCCGCCGAACCCGTGCTCGCCGCGCGCGGGCTGTCGCGGCAGTTCGGCGGACTCGCCGCGAACAAGGACGTCTCGCTCGACCTGCACCGCGGCGTGCTGCACGCGGTGCTCGGGCCGAACGGCGCCGGAAAATCCACGCTGATCAACCTGCTGTCGGGCGACCTGCCGCCGTCGTCGGGGAAGATCCTGTACCGCGGAACGGACATCTCCGGCTGGCGGCCCGACCGGCGTTCGCGCGCCGGCATCGGCCGCAGCTACCAGCGGACCAACATCTTTCCCGCCTTCACGGTGTTCGAGAACTGCCGCCTCGCGGCGCAGTCGCGCATGCCGCGCGCGCTGCGGATCTTCTCGCGGGCGCAGGGCTACGCGGATCTGTGCGACACGGCCGACCGCGCGCTCGAGGAGGCGGGGCTCGCCGAGCGGCGCGACGTCGTCGCCGCGACGCTCTCGCACGGCGAGCAGCGACAACTCGAGATCGCGATGGTGCTCGCGACCGCGCCGTCGGTGCTGCTGCTCGACGAGCCGCTCGCGGGGATGGGGTCGGAGGAGTCGCAGCGCATGGTCGCGCTGCTGCAGAAGCTGTCGGCGGAGCACGCGATCCTGCTCGTCGAGCACGACATGGACGCGGTGTTCGCCGTGGCTGACGTCATCACGGTGATGGTCACCGGGCAGGTGCTCGAGAGCGGGCCGCCGGAGCAGATCCGGACGAGTCTCGCGGTGCAGGAAGCCTACCTCGGAGCGGGGGACGACGATGAGTGATGTGCTGATCGAAGCGGAAGGCCTCCATTCCTTCTACGGCGGCAGCCACGTGCTGCACGGCGTGGATTTCGCGGTGCGCCGCGGCGAGACGCTCGGCCTGATGGGGCGCAACGGCATGGGCAAGACGACGCTCGTCCGCAGCCTCCTCGGCCACGTGCGTCCGCGCCATGGCCGCGTGTCGGTGTGCGGCAAGACGATGACCGGCGCGGCGCCGCATCTCATCGCGCGCAAGGGCATCGCCTACGTGCCGGAAGGCCGCGGGATTTTCCCGAACCTGTCGGTGCGTGAAAACCTGATGATGGCCGCGAAGGCGGGCGTCGACGGGCGCCGCGACTGGACCTTCGAGCGTGTGCTCGACACCTTTCCGCGGCTCGGCGAACGGCTGACCCACGGCGGCGGGCAGTTGTCCGGCGGCGAGCAGCAGATGCTGACGATCGGCCGCGCGCTGATGACCAATCCGGATCTCCTGATCCTCGACGAGGCGACCGAAGGGCTCGCGCCGCTGATCGCGAAGGAGATCTGGCACATCATCCGGCAGATCCGCGCGACCGGCATCGCGACCATCGTCGTCGACAAGAACCACGCTGCGGTGACGTCGATCTCGGACCGCAACGTGATCCTCGTGAAAGGCCGCGTGGTGTTCGAAGGCTCGAGCCGCGAGCTGCGCGAGCAACCCGAACTGCTGAAGAAGCATCTGGGCGCGGGCTGATGGCTTCGTCCCCCGCTGAACCCCGGCACGGCCGACGCGATCCGCGCGAGCGAGAGCTCTGACCGGGATCGCGAACATCCCGACGTTCGAAACATGACCCGCGGACCCCCGCGGGCGAGACACAGATTCAAGCTACGTATCGAGGAAAGGCAACATGCGAAATATCGATGTGCACCCGATTATCGACAACGCGAAGTTCAACCGCTTCCACTGGACCGTTCTGTTCTGGTGTTCGTTGATCATCATCTTCGACGGCTACGACCTTGTCATTTACGGGGTCGTGCTGCCCGTGCTGATGCAGGAATGGGGCCTCACGCCTATGCAGGCCGGGGCGCTCGGCAGCTACGCGTTGTTCGGCATGATGTTCGGCGCTCTGATCTTCGGCCCAATGTCGGACCGTTACGGACGCAAGCGCGTCATCGCGATCTGCGTCGTGCTGTTCAGCTTCTTCACGGTCATCAACGGCTTCGCGCGCAATCCGACCGAATTCGGGCTCTGTCGATTCATCGCCGGACTCGGCATCGGCGGCGTGATGCCGAACGTCGTCGCGCTGATGACCGAGTACTCGCCGAAGAAGGTGCGCACCACGCTCGTCGCGATCATGTTCAGCGGCTACTCGGTCGGCGGCATGCTGTCGGCCGGTCTCGGCATGTACCTGATCCCGGCGTTCGGCTGGTCGTCGGTGTTCTTCGTCGCCATCATTCCGCTGCTCCTGCTGCCTCTCGTGCTGCGTTCGCTGCCGGAGTCGATTGGCTTCCTGCTGCACGCGAAGCGCGACGCGGAAGCCGGGATCATGCTCGGCCGCCTCGAACCGTCGTTCCGCGGGTCGCCGTCCGACCGCTACTCGATGCCGACCGGCAAGACCGCACACGTGTCGCTCGTCGCGCTGTTCAAGGAGGGGCGCGCGTTGAGCACGGTGATGTTCTGGGTCGCGTTCTTCATGTGCCTGCTGATGGTCTATGCGCTCGCGTCGTGGCTGCCGAAGCTGATGACGCAGGCGGGCTACGGACTCGGGTCGAGCCTGTCGTTCCTGCTCGTGCTGAACGTCGGTGCGATCTTCGGCGCGGTTGGCGGCGGCTTCATCGCGGACCGGCTGCACCTCAAGACCGTGCTCGTCGTGTTCTTCGTGATCGCCGCGTTCTCGATCAGCCTGCTCGGATACAAGAGCCCGACGCCGGTGCTGTATCTCCTCGTCGCCGCCGCCGGCGCGACGACGATCGGCTCGCAGATCCTGCTGTATGCGTTCGTCGCGCAGTTCTATCCGATGGCGATCCGCTCGACCGGCATCGGCTGGGCGTCGGGCGTCGGCCGCACCGGCGCGATCGTCGGGCCGATCCTCGGCGGCACGCTGCTCGCGATGGCGATGCCGCTGGAATACAACTTCATGGTCTTTGCGATTCCCGGGGCGATCGCGGCGATCGCCGTTGCGCTCGTCGCCCGCAACGCGGCGCATGCGCCGAGCGAGGAAGCGCCGCTCGCGTACGCGGCCGAGATTGCGGCCGTGACGGACTGATGCGCGAGGCGAGCGGGGCGGCCGACCGACGCGGCCGTCGCGCCGCCGGGCGATCACGCGTGGTGCTCGGCGCGCGTGGCCTGCAGCCGGCTATTGCCGCGTGATCAGTGAGATCAGGGTTTCGATGCGATTGTTTTCGCTGCACACGGCCAGCCCGTCGGCGAAGGCTGGCTGCGTCAGGCCCGTCAGCACGCTGCCGGTGGGCATCTCGACCGCGATGCGGGCGCCGCGCTCCCACCCGAGCCGCGCCGTGTCGTGCCAGTTCACCGGTCGCGCCATGTTGGTCGCGAGGTCATCAGCCAGCCGAGCAGGATCGTGGATCGCGCGGGCGGCGCTGCTGCTGAGGTAGGTCACGCGGGGGGGCGTCAGGCGCACCGCGGACAGGGCCTCCGCGAGCGCGCGAGAGGCGGGTTCGAGCAACGCGCAGTGGGACGGCACGGCGACGTCGAGCCGTTCGACGCGCGTCGCACCGTTTCGGAGCGCGAGTTCGGCGACGGCCTGCATCGCGGCTTCCGCGCCGGCGATGACGAGCTGGCGCTCGGCGTTCTGGTTCGCGAGATAGACCGGGGCAGCGGTTGCATGGACCTGCGCGACGAGCGCGGCCAGTTGATGGCGCTCGAGGCCGATCACCGCCGTCATGCCGAAGCCGGACGGAAACGAGCGTTCCATCAGCCGCCCGCGGAGCGCAACAAGGTGAAGCGCGTCGCGGTGGTCGAGCGCCCCGGCGACGACCGCCGCCGGGAACGCGCCCGCGGACATCCCGGCGACCATCGTCGGGGGTGCCCCTTCCGCCGTCAGCGCGCGGGCCATCGCGACGCCGGCGACTAGCAGGCACAGCTGAACGGCGACGGTGGAGGCGAGCGCGTCCACGTCGTCCAGCTCCCTCGGGTCGCGTCCGAGCGCGTCGCCGGCCTCTGCGAGCGTCCGGGAGACTTCGGGATGGTCGGGCAGCGCGTGCAGCATGCCCGGCAGCTGGGATCCCTGACCGGGAAAGGTGAACAGCGCGCTCACGCGGCGACTCCCTGGGCGTCGACGAGCTGCCATGGATCGCGCACGAGGACCGGGCCGCGCGCGGTCTTCAGCAGTACCTGCCGCGGTCCGGCGAGCCATTCGTTGAGCGCGAATCCGCCTCGGCCAGTGTCGATCTGCACATCGAGCCGGCAGGCGACTCGTCCCTGCAGGGCCCGCAGGCCTTCAATTTGCGCCTCGCTCGGCGTGCGGATCGCGCGGACGACCAAGTCGAGGTCGCTCTCCGCCCCGAGCATGCATTTCCCCGTCGCCAGCGTGAAACCCGCGCTCCCCGCCGGGCCCCAGGGCAGGCCGAGGTCGTCGAGCCAAGGAGCAAGCGTTCGCAGGGCGACGAGCGGCGCGAGCGTCTCGACCGAGCAGATGTCGGCGACGTGACGCGCAAGCGCTTCGGGAGTCACCGAGCGGACGACGTCCGCGGCGGCAACCAGGTTGGCTTGCCGTTCGCTGCGCGTCCGGCCGCGCAGGCCGACGGCGACAAGGCCGGGACGGTTCGTTTCGGCGCGGCGGACGACGACCGGCCAACTCCCGGTCGCCCAGCCCGGCAGGAAGAGGTGGAACGCTTCCGGTGAACGTACCCAGAGCAGGTCGTGCGGGTGAAAGACGGCGTTTCGCGGGAAGGGGGAGAGCGGGAAGTTCATGGTCGCGTCCTGGTCAGTAAGTGTCGAAGGCGCGGACGAACGTCCGCCCGCGCTCCCTTCGTCAGCCGACAAGCGCCTGGGTGGCGAGGAAGAGCACCGAAGGTCCCATCAGGCAGCCGAGCCCCGTGTAGAAGGTCGAGGTCATCGCGCCGTACGGAACCAGCTTCGGGTCGATTGCGGCCAGCGCGCCGCAGACGCCGCTGGTGGTCCCCATCATCCCGCCGAACACCATCGCGGTGCGGGGGTTGTCGAGGTGGATCGTCCGGGCGAAGAACGGCGTGGCGACCATCACGAGGATCGATTTCACGAGTCCGGCGGCGATGCTCAGCGCCATCACGTCCGAGCTTGCACCGATCGCCGCGCCGGTCACCGGTCCGACGATGTAGGTCACCGCGCCGGCGCCGATCGTGGCCATGCTGACCGCGTCGTCGTACCCGAACGCGGCGGCGACCGCCGCGCCGACGACGAAGGACAGGATCACGCCGGCAAAGAGCGACACCACCCCGCTCACGCCCGCCTTGCGGATTTCACCCAGATGCACGCCGAACGCGGTCGCGGTGATCGCGAAATCGCGAATCATCGCGCCGCCGATGAGGCCGACCCCGGCCAGCATCGGCATGTCGGCGACGCCCTTTTGCCCGCCGGTGAACACGCCGCTGACATAGGCGAGCGCGAGGCCGAGCATGATGGCGATCGCCGAGCCGTGCAGGCGGCCACGCGTGAAGCGCGCAGAGAGCCAGTTGGAGAGCAGCATCGTCAGCGCGACGACGGCGAAGCCGGTGAGCATGCCGTTCTTGGTAAGGACATCAAGGATCAGCTTTTCCATTTCCGGTTACTCCGTCACAGCCTGGGGGCGAAAGGGCTCGGTGCGCTTCTCCTTGCCGATACGCTCCACGGCAGGAATCAGCGCGAAGCAGACAACGACGGCGAGCACGCCGGCGAGGATGGCGGCCGGTCCGCCCTTGAGCGCGGCGACGACGTTCTGCTGCGCGGCCATCGCGACGACGACGGGAATGTAGATCGCGCTCCAGAACTGCACGCCTTCCTTCGTGGGCTGCGGCAGCCAGCCGCGCTTGCGCAGGTATTCCGACGAAAAGATCAGCAGAATCATCGCGAAGCCGACGCCGCCGACATTCGCCTTGACGCCTATCGCGCTGCCGAGCAGGTCGCCGACGAACAGCCCGGCGAGAACGCAGGCTGCGAGCAGGCCGGTTCCGTAAATGGTCATGATCAATCTCCTTCTGGTATGCGGCGCTGGGCGCCTGTGGGGTGTGCTGCTCGGCGCGGGCGGATGCAGTTCGTCTCCTCCTGTCCGCTCGCCCGGGTTCGTCCCGATGTCGTGGTCGTCAGCCCTCCTGCCATTCGGCGCGCAGCCGCTCGCGCACCTCTTTCGACGTCCGCCTCGCCGATTGCTTCAGCCGGCCCGACAGATCCCGCCGCCGATCGGCCCGGATGTCCGCCAGCGCCTCCACGAGGCAGGTCTCCACGCGGTCCACATCGGTCGCGGTCGGGGCATCGGCGCGTTCGACGTGAAGCAGCCGCCACAGCAGGCCGAGCGTCGCGAAGCTGTTGATGTCGTAGGCCATCGGCGGAATCGTCGCGGCCAGCGCCTCCAGTTCCTCTACGGTGCGCAGCGTCACGCGCGCCGCCGCGGCCTTGCCCATCGCGTGCACCATCACCCCGGCGTCGTCGAGCGCGATCAGCCGGTTGGCCTGGTAGCCATGCGCGAGCAGCGCGCCGGACATCGCCTTGCCGACGATCAGGCCGATGACCGGGTGGCCGGCGAGCCGCGCGTCGGCGTACGCGGCCGCCGCGCCCGCGAGGGCCTGGTGGATGCCGTAGGCTTCTTCGCGCCGCCCGTAGGCCTGGCTCGTGACGTCGATCACTGCGACGATCGGGCGCTTGGTCGCACGCTCGGCGTCGGCGGCGATCGTCTCGCGGACGGCCCGCGCGAGCGTCCAGCCTTCGATCAGCCCCACTTCGCCGTTGCGCACCCGGGGGAAAGGGTTTTCGGCGTCGGGGACGACCGTGATGTAGCGGGCAGGCTCCCCGGCGAGCGACCCGTCGACGACGCGGACCGTCTGCGGGTAACCGTCGGCCGGCCTTCCTTCCGCCGTCAGCGCAGCGAGCCAGGCCGCGCCGCGGCTCTGTTCCTTCGTGGAGGTCATGTCAGAGTCCTTCTTTGTAAAGCGCGCGAACGGCGTCCGGCCGCGCCTGCTGGGTGGGATCGACCGCCGCGAGGCAGGCGAGGAAATCCTCGTGGCGGTCGCTGCGGTGACGCGCGGGTGCGCCGGCACGCAGCGCGGCGCGGATGGTTTCGCGGATCGCGTGGGCGTCGTCGTCGACATACGCGTCCGCGAGCTTCGAGCGATAGCGCTGCTCACCGCCGGTGAAGCTCCAGATGAACGGTCGGTCGCGCGAGTCGTATTCCGCGATGCCGGCTTCCTGCTCGATTACCGCCGGACCGTTGAGGCCGAGGCGGGCCTCCTGCGTGACGATCATGTGGCTGCACAGTCCGGCGGCAATCGACATGCCGCCAAAGCAGCCGACAGTGCCGGCGGTGATGCCGACGACCGCCTGGTAGCGGCGCAGGTCCACGATCGCGGCGTGGATCTCGGCGATCGCGGCGAGGCCGAGGTTCGCCTCCTGCAAGCGCACGCCGCCGGTCTCGAAGACGATGACCGCGCGCGTCGGGATGCCGCGCCGGTTGTCCTCGGCCGCGAGTTCGAGCGCACCGGCGATCTTCGCGCCGCCGACTTCGCCCATGCTGCCGCCCTGATAGGCGCCCTCGATCGCAAGCACGACGGCGGGCTCGCGGTCGATCCTGCCCTTCGCGACGACGACGCCGTCGTCCGCCTGCGTGACGACTCCCTGCCGCGCGAGCCACGGCGACACCATGCGTTCGAACGGGCCGATCAGCTCGCGCATCGATCCTGCGTCGAGCAGGGCGCGAGCGCGCTCGCGGGCGCTCAGTTCGATGAAGCTCGTGCGTTGCAACAACTCTTCGCAATTCATCTCTTTCTCACTTTCCGCCGGTGGCGTTGAGTTCTTCGAAGGCCTGCTCGACGCGCATCCGCACGACGCCGGGCGTCGCGCCGAAGTCGTTGATCTCGATCTTCGTCGCCGGCAGCGGGGACGCGCCGAGAACGCGGGCGAGCACGGCTTCCCATACCCGCGCCATGCCATTGACCGAAGTCGTGATCGACACGGTGGTGCTGCCGGCGGTGTTCGGTTCGAGCAGTACTTCCAGGTCGCCGGAGCCGACGACCCCGACTGCGGCCCGCCCGCGGGCGGGGGCCGCGGCGGGGAATTCGAGAGAGATCTTTTCCATCGTTCTGTCCTCCAGTTCAGGAAACGCGGTCCGCTTCGACGCGGTCGAGAAAGAGCGTCGCCGCGAGCAGGTCGGCCGCGCCCCCCGGCGATACGTCGAGTTCGAGCATGCGCAGCTCGAGCTCGCGCAGCGACTTTCTGCCGTCTGCGTTGCCGGCACCGCCCTCCGCGAGCACACGGGCGGCGCCGGCCTGGACGGTCGCGAGGGCGGCAGTTCCGCCGCGGGCCAGCACGCAGGTGTCGTCCAGGGCCGCCATGACCGCGAGCAGCGCATTGAGTCGCGCCGCGTCTTCGCTGTCGCCCCGCGAGCGCGACCCGCGCAGTGCGGGCAGGGCGGCGCAGGTGACGTGCGGGAATCCGTCGCGCGCCTGCGCCTTCGCTCCGCCGACGCGGTGGACGCGGCATGCGCGCTCACCCTTGTGTCCGGTCGTGGCAGGTGCGTGGCGGTCCGGGAGGCGGGCGAGCGTGCCGGCGCGAGAGGCGATCCGCTCGGCGCAGCCGTCGTGGTGCTCCATTGCCGCCGCGGTGACCAGCAGGCCGAGCGCCCAGATCGCGCCGCGATGCGTGTTGATTCCGCCGGTCGCATGCGTCATCGCGGCCTCGCCGTCGCGGCCGATGGCGCCGATCCGTTCGCGCAGTACATCGCGATCGAGTCCCGCGGAGCCGGCGGCGGCCATCGCGACGAAGCTCGGATGCAGGCTGCGCGCCGAATGACACATCAGCGGCCAGCTCAGGTCGCGATGCGCCCCGCGGCCGCGGAAGTCCACGAGGCCGGGCTTCGGCGTCAGCGTCACTTCGTCGATCAGCGCCGCCACCACGTGATCGGCGAGACGCTCGGCGGTTGATCGGGGGGCCGGGACTGTCCGGGCTGTGCGTTCGATCGTCGTGCTCATCACCAGCTCCTGAACTTCGGCGGGGGGTTGTACAGCCCGCCCGACCACGTCACGAGGTCGGCGACGCTCTTCGCTGCGAGCAGCGAGCGCGTCGCTTCGCCGCGCTGCACGCCGAGGTCTTCGGGCAGCGCGATCAGGCCGTCGCGACGCAGCCGCTCGGTGGTCTTCACGTCGTGCGTAAGCCCGATCGGCGTGACGCCGGCCACCGCGGCGAGCATTGCCTTGCGCTCTTCGAGCGAGCGCGCCTTGTACAGGTAGGCGATGCCTTCCTCGGTCAGCACGTGCGTGACGTCGTCGCCATAGATCATCACCGGCGCGAGCGGCATCCCGGTTTCGCGGCCCACGTCGACGGCGTCGAGCGATTCGACGATCGTCGGCTTGCCGCCGGCCTGGAAGGTCTCGACGAGCTGCACGACGAGCTTGCGGCCGCGAGCGAGGGGATCGTCGGTCTCGATCAGGTCGAGCCACGCCGGGGTGGGGTGACGGCGCCCGTGCGGGTCGTGACCCATGTTCGGCGCGCCGCCGAAACCCGTGAGTCGGCCGCGCGTGACCGTCGACGAATTGCCGAGGCCATCCATTTGCAGCGTCGAGCCGATGAAGAGGTCCACCGCGTATTGGCCGGCGAGCTGGCACAGCGCGCGGTTCGAGCGCATCGAGCCGTCGCGGCCGGTGAAGAACACGTCGGGGCGCGCCGCGACGTAGGCCTCCATGCCGAGCTCGCCGCCGAAGCAATGCACGCTCTCGACCCAGCCGCTCTCGATCGCCGGAATCAGCGTCGGATGCGGGTTCAGCGCCCAGTTGCGGCAGATCTTGCCCTTCAGCCCGAGCTTCTCGCCGTAGGTCGGCAGGATCAGCTCGATCGCCGCAGTGTTGAACCCGATGCCGTGGTTCAGCGACTGCACTTGGTGGCGTTCGTAGACACCGCGGATTGCCATCATCGCCATCAGGATGTGCATCGGCGAGATCAGGCGCGGGTCGCGGGTGAACAGCGGCTCGATGAAGAACGGCTTGTCGGCCTGGACGACGAAGTCGATCCACGAGGCGGGCACATCGACGCGCGGCAGGTCGGCCGGGTCGTCGACGATCTCGTTCACCTGCGCGATCACGATGCCGTCGCGGAACGCCGCGGCTTCGACGATCGCCGGCGTGTCCTCGGTGCTCGGGCCGGTGTAGAGGTTGCCCTGGCGGTCGGCCGCGTAGCCGGCGACCAGGACGACGTTCGGGATCAGATCGACGAAGAGCCGCGCGTAGAGTTCGATGTACGTGTGGATTGCGCCGACCTCGAGCTGGCCGTCGGCGAGGAATTGCGAGATGCGCAGGCTCTGCGCGCCGGCGTAGGCGAAGTCGAGCTTGCGTGCGATGCCGCGCTCGAACACATCGAGGTGCTCGGGAAGGCTCACGCTCGGCATGATCAGGTGCAGCCCGCTGAGCACTGCCGGGTCGGTGCGGGCGAGCGCGCGGGCGAGGAAGTCGGCCTGCTTCTGGTTGTTGCCTTCGAGCACGACGCGGTCGCCGGGAGCGATCAGTCGTTCGAGGGCCTCGACGATCCGGTCGCTGCGCAGCACCGGCCCGTCGGCGAAACTCCCGACGCTGGCGAGACGGCGCTGCTTTTCCGTCCGTCGCCTGCTCCAGCGGGGGTCGAGTTGAACACTGGCTTGCATTCGTCACTCCGTCAAATGGACTTCGTGACTGCAAGATAGGCCCGCCCCTATGGACCTTCAATCAAGCCATACGGCGTTTCATTACTCCGGGGGTAATAAAAAGCGTTTAATTCTGGCTTGATTCTTGTTATGGATCGATCGGTCCGGAGGCCCCGAATGCAAATCGACGAGCAGATCACCTTCCGCAAGCTCGAGGTATTTCTCACGTTCATGGAAGCTGGAAGCATGGGGCGGGTGGCCGAGATGGTGGGCCAGAGTACGGTCAGCGTGCACCGCTCCCTGCATTCGCTGGAGGAGGCCCTGCGCTGCCCGCTCTTCCGCCGCGACGGTCGAAAACTGATCCCGCTCGCAGCAGCCTACGCGTTCGCCGAGCACGCCGCACGAGCGGTTCGAGCCTGTGTGGACGGGGTCGATGCAGCGCGGGAGGCAGCGGGCTTCACCGCCGCCCGCATCCGCATCGGCGCCCTGTACTCGCTTACGGTGCGCACGCTTCCGCAGCTGCTGATGGGACTGAAGACGCGGCGGCCCGACCTCGACGTGGACCTGACGCTGGGGTCGAACCGCGATCTCCTCGAGAAGTTGAGGGACGCCCGGCTGGACGCGATCGTCATCGCGCTGGATGCGGATGTTCCGCACGCCGACCTCGTCGAAGTGCCGATGTTCGACGACGAGATCTGCTTCGCGGCGCCGCTCGACTCCCGCTACGCCGACCGCGCGAGCGTCGACCTGCGGGACTTGCGCGACGAGAAGTTCGTGACGCTCAGCGAGGACTTCGCGACTTATCACGACTTCATGTACGCGTTCGAGCTCGCGGGCTTTCAGCCCAATATCGCAATGCGGGTCGGCGACATCTTCTCGCTGACGAACCTCGTCAGCGGCGGCGTCGGCTATGCACTGCTGCCGCGCCGCGTGGCCGAGTTCAGCCCGCAGGTGCAATTCATCCCGCTCGACGCCCGCTACGCTACCAGCCAGCGCATCACGTTGCTGATGCCGAAGAATCGCGAACGCAGCCCGAACCTGCTCGCGCTGTCTGCCGAATGCCGGATGTTCCGCCGGCGCTAGGTTTCGCGCCTCCAAACGTCGTTCGAAGCCGACCAGAAAGCAGCGACCGCGAGCGCTCCCGGGATTCTGTTGCGTTGCGCGGAGCGGGAGGGGCGACGACGGCGTTCGACGGCGCGGACTTCGGACGCGGTCGGGCGCCGTGCTGGCCGCCCGGCCTGTCCGCATCAGGCCTTCTTCGTCTTCGCCTGGACGACGCTGCCATCGACCGGGTTGTGGTAGATCTCGACCTTCCGGCCGTCCCGGTCGATGCCGTACAGTTCATAGCAGTTGCCGTCGGTGACCTTGAATTTTTCGAGGGTGTAGCCCTGGTCGACGAGCTTGCGCAGCATCGTCTCCTGCGGCATCCACTGTTCCCGCGGGGCCTCGGTGCACGTCGGTCCGGCGATCGCGGCGGTCCCGGTCAGCAGCGCGGCGACGGCGAGGATGATGTGTCGGATTTTCATGTCTGCTCTCCTTTCGGGTCATGCCGGGGTGGCATGGAGCGCATTCTCGGACCGCAGCGCTGAATGGGAGCTGAACGAATATGGAGAACGAAACGATGGCATCCCGCGTACTGATCCTCTATGCGGGCGGCACGATCGGCATGGCACGCGCGGACGACGGCTATCGGCCGATGACGGGATTCGAAGACGTGCTGCGCCGCCTGCTGCGCGAGCAGGTCGCCGCGGTGCTGCCCGATTTCGACGTCGTCGCGCTCCCGGAGCCGATCGACAGCGCGAACCTGCAGCCGTCGCATTGGACCGGGCTCGCCCGCGAGCTCGTCGTGCGCTGGCAGTCCTACGACGGGTTCGTCGTGCTGCACGGCACCGACACGATGGCCTACAGCGCGTCGGCGCTGTCATTCATGCTGCGCGGCGCCGACAAGCCGGTGATCTTCACCGGCGCGCAGATTCCGCTCGGCGAGCCGGACAGCGACGCGCTCGGCAACCTGCTCGGCGCGCTGACGCTCGCCGGCCGGCACGGCATTCCGGAAATCTGCCTGTACTTCAGCGGACGGCTGCTGCGCGGCAACCGCAGCACGAAGCTCAAGAGCGAGGCGTTCGACGCGTTCGAGTCACCGAATTACCCCCATCTGGCCGATGTCGGCGCGGACATCGCGCTGTACGCGGACGCGCTGCTGGCGCCGGCAACGAGAGCCTTCGTCGTCCCGCAATTCGACGCCGAAGCCGTAGCCGTGCTGCCGGTGTACCCCGGCATTTCGGCCCGTATCGTCGACGCGATCACCGGCAGCCCGCGCGTCCGCGGCCTCGTCCTGCGCACTTACGGCGTCGGCAATGCGCCCGACGCGCAGCAGGCGTTCATGGACTCGCTCGCGCGCGCAACCGGCCGCGGCCTCGTCGTGCTCAATACGACGCAGTGCGTGAGCGGCCACGTGATCCAGGGCACTTACGCGACCGGCGCGGCGCTCGATCGCATCGGCGTCTTGCCCGGTGGCGACATGACGCTCGAGGCGGCGTTCGCGAAGCTGCACTTCGTACTCGCTACGAATTCCGACGCCGACGTCGTGCGCCGGGCCCTCGGGGAATCGCTGTGCGGCGAAGTGTCGTGAAGCCGTGACTTCACGCCGCGGCAGCGGCGAGCTGGGGATTTTCGCACTCGCGGTCTGCGCGGTTCCGTGACCGGCAGAAGTGCCCGGCGACAACGAGACCGAGCGCGGCGAGAAGGATCGTCGACGGCTCGCCGATCGGCGTCGTCGAAAAGCTCAGGTCGTCGATGTTGATGTCGCCGCGCCGTGCATAGAAGCTTCCCAGTTCCACATGCGAGATTCCGGGGCCGGTCAGCGTGACCGGCTGTCGCGGGATCGCGGGTGTGCTGAGTTCCTCGAGGCCGCGCCAGCCTTCGGTCTCGAAGCTGTCGAGCACTTCGGTGTCGCTCCACGCGGTCAGGAAGATCCGGTCCTCGAGCGAAGCCGTGACGAACATGCTGACCGTCGTCGGGAGCGAGCCGACGAACTGCAGTGTCAGCCCGGGACCGAACAGATCGTAGAGCGCGTTCGGCGGCGATACGACCGGCCTTTCGCCGAGTTCGGGTCCGCGGATCACGCCGCCTTGGACGATCAGGCCCTGGTCTTCGTACTGCGTCGTCACCGCGGTTCCGGGCCGCAGGTCGTCGAAGGTGATCAGCGTCGCGTGCGACGACAGCGGCAGCGCAACGCATGCGGCGGACGCGGCAAAAACGGCGCAGCGCTTCGCCGGCGAAGAGAGGAACAACTCGCTCATGCGGACATCCTCCAGGCAACTCCTCGCGGCCCGGCCCGAGCTGCGGACCGGGCGTTTCGAAGAATCGAGCGGCTTTCCGACGGCACCGACGAAGGCGAAGAATTGATCCCCGGATCCCGCCCGGCGACGTCGTTCCGCGCCGCTGCGAGAAATGGCGGCGCGGATCCGCGATGCGAGCAAACGGGAGACCCTGATGACCTTGTCGGCCGGTGCGCGGACGCCGGGAGCGTTCGCGAGGCGTCATCGGCGGGCTCAGCCGATGCCGAGCGTGACGTGCTTGACCGAGAGGAAGCTGTCGAGCCCCCAGGTGCCGCCTTCGCGGCCGAGTCCGGACTGCTTCACGCCGCCGAACGGCGCGGCCTCCGTCGTGAAGGACCCGGTGTTCACCGCGACCGCGCCGGTTTCGAGGGCTTCGGTGACGCGCAGGATCCGGGAAATGTCGCGCGAGAACACGTAGCTCGCGAGACCGTATTCGCTCGCGTTCGCGATCGCGATGGCCTCCTGCTCGGTGCGAAAGCGCATCAGCGGCGCGACCGGGCCGAAAGTTTCCTCGTGCGCGATCGCCATCGCGTCGGTGACGTCGCCGAGGATCGTCGGTTCGAAGAACGTGCCACCGCGCGCATGGACCTTGCCGCCCGCGAGCAGCCGGGCGCCGAGCGCGACCGCGTCGTCGATATGCCGCGCGACCTTGCCGACCGCGAGCTCGTCGATCAGCGGACCGAGCTGCATGCCGGGGACGACCCCGGGGCCGACTTCGAGCTGACGCACGCGATCGACCAGGCGCGCGGCGAACGCGTCGTAGAGGTCTTCGTGGATCAGGAAGCGGTTCGCGGCGACGCACATCTGGCCGGAGTTGCGGAACTTGGCCTTCACCGCGCATTCGACCGCGAGTTCGAGGTCGGCGTCGTCGAAGACGATGAAGGGCGCGTGGCCGCCGAGTTCGAGGGACAGGTTCTTCACGGTCGCGGCGCACTGGCGCATCAGCTCGCGGCCGACTTCGCCGGACCCGGTGAAGCTCATCATGCGCACCGCCGGATCGTCGGTCAGCGCGCGGCCGATTTCCGCGGCGGCGCTGCCGTCCCCGGTGACGACGTTGAGGACGCCGCGCGGCAGCCCCGCGAGTTCGGCGAGCGCCGCGAGCGCGAGCGCCGTCAGAGGCGTCTGTTCGGCGGGCTTGAGCACGACGGTGCAGCCCGCGGCGAGCGCCGGTGCGAGCTTCTTCGCGACCGACGACGCCGGGTAGTTCCACGGCGTGATCGCCGCGCACACGCCCACCGGCTCGCGCACGATCCACCCCCGCCGCCCCGGATCCGCGACCGGGAGCGTGCTGCTGCCGAGGCGCTTGCCTTCTTCCGCGTACCACTCGACGAACGTCGCCGTCTGCAGGATCTCCGCCCGGGCGTCGGGGAGCGGCTTTCCCTGTTCGGTCGTCAGCAGCAGCGCGAGGTCATCGGCGCACTCGACGATCAACTCGTGCCAGCGGCGCAGCATCGCGCTGCGCTGCGGGGGCGGCACCGCACGCCAGCGGGGAAAGGCCGCGGCGGCGGCCCGAATCGCCCGCCGGGTTTCGATTGCGCCCATGTTCGGCACTTCGGCGACCAGTGTGCGGTCGGCCGGATTGCGCACCTCGAAGCGGGCGCCGCGATCGGCTCCCACCCATTCGCCGTCGATGAAGCCCGCCGTCCGCACCAGTTCCTGCCCGCGCGGGCGATGGGGAAGGGTGGGAAAGGGTAGCCTCATGTCCATGGCGTGATCGGGTCCTCGAGGGTGCGTGATGCGAAGGCTTCGCGGGACGCCCCGCCGAGTTCCGGCGAACGGGCACGATCGCGAAAGGCGTTTACTGTACCGCGTGAAGGAGCCCGGACAAGTGTTTCGATACATCGATTTTCGGGTTTCTGCCCGAGTGATTGGCGCGGCACGTCGGGGACGAAGAAGCGGGCGCGAGGGGCGTGCGTTTTCGTACGCCGCGCGCTGCGCTTGCCGTCGGCGGCCGGCGCAGCACAATGGTGCTTTTCACGGAGATGCGACATCGATGGCAGTCAGGACGATTCTCAGGATGGGCGATCCGCGCCTGCTCGAGCCCGCGCGACCGGTGACCGCGTTCGGCACATCGGAGCTTTCGGCGCTGATCGCAGACATGTTCGACACGATGGCTGCGGCGGGCGGGGTCGGGCTTGCGGCGCCGCAGATCGGCGTCGGGCTCCGGCTCGCGATCTTCGGCTTCGACCGCAGCGACCGGTACCCGGACGCGCCGCCGGTGCCCCGCACGATCCTGCTCAATCCGTGGATCACGCCGCTCGGCGAAGACATGGAGGAGGACTGGGAAGGCTGCCTGTCGGTGCCCGGCCTGCGCGGGATCGTGCCGCGGTATCGCTGCATCCGTTATCAGGGCTTCGACCCGGAGGGGCACGCGATCGACCGCAGCGTCGAGGGCTTCCACGCGCGCGTCGTGCAGCACGAATGCGATCACCTCGACGGCATCCTTTACCCGATGCGGATCCGCGACTTCAGCCGCTTCGGATACACCGACGTGCTCTTTCCCGATCCGAAAAGCGATCCGGGCGCGGAGTGAGGGCGGCCCCGCGGAACGTGTAACGATGTTTCGGCCGCGCGCGGGAAACGCATCGGTCATCTGCTATCTTTGCCCGCATGCCGTCGATCTCCCACCCGCGTCCCCCGTCAGCTTCGCCGCCGGTCATTTCCGTCGTCGGGCTTTCGAAGACCTACGCTTCCGGGTTCTGCGCGCTGAGGAACATCGACCTCGAAATCCGGCGCGGTGAAATCTTCGCGCTGCTCGGCCCGAACGGGGCCGGCAAGACGACGCTGATCAGCATCATCTGCGGCATCGTCAATCCGGGCGACGGAAAAGTGCTGGTCGACGGGCACGACATCGTCCGCGACTACCGCGCCGCAAGAGCGTTGATCGGACTCGTGCCGCAGGAGCTGACGACCGACGCGTTCGAGACCGTGTGGGCGACCGTCACGTTCACGCGCGGCCTGTTCGGCAAGCCGGCGAACCCCGTCTACATCGAACGGCTGCTGAAGGACCTGTCGCTGTGGGGCAAGAAGGACAGCCGGCTCCTCGCGCTGTCGGGCGGCATGAAGCGGCGCGTGCTGATCGCCAAGGCGCTGTCGCACGAGCCGAAAATCCTGTTCCTCGACGAGCCGACCGCAGGCGTCGACGTCGAGTTGCGGCGGGACATGTGGCAGCTGGTGCGCCGGCTGCGCGAGACCGGCGTCACGGTGATCCTGACGACGCACTACATCGAGGAAGCCGAAGAGATGGCCGACCGGATCGGCGTGATCGACAAGGGCGAGATCATCCTCATCGAGGACAAGGTCGAGCTGATGCGCAAGCTTGGCCGGAAGCAGCTGACGTTGCAGCTGCAGGAGCGGCTCTCGGCGGTCCCGCCGTCACTCGCGCGCCACCGGCTCGAACTGTCCGCCGGCGGCGAGGAATTGATCTACTCGTACGACAGCGGTCGCGAGCGCAGCGGCATCCTGGAGCTGCTGAAGGACCTCGGCGACGCCGGGGTCCGCTTCAAGGACCTGCACACGACGCAAAGTTCGCTCGAAGACATCTTCGTCAGCCTCGTGCACGACGGCGGGGGGGTGAGGAAGCAGCGATGAACATTCACGCCGTGCGCGCGATCTACCTGTTCGAGATGGCCCGCACCCGCCGCACGCTGCTGCAGAGCATCGTCGCGCCGGTGATTTCGACGTCGCTCTATTTCGTCGTTTTCGGGTCGGCAATCGGCTCGCGCATTCCCGAGATCGACGGCGTCAGTTACGGCGCGTTCATCGTCCCGGGGCTGATCATGCTGTCGCTGCTCACGCAGAGCGTGTCGAACGCATCGTTCGCGATCTTCTTTCCGAAGTTCTCGCGGACGATCTACGAATTGCTGTCGGCGCCGGTGTCGCATTTCGAGATCGTGCTCGCCTACGTCGGCGCGGCCGCAACGAAATCGACGCTGCTGAGCCTGATCATTCTCGCGACCGCGAGCGCGTTCGTGCCGCTGCGCATCGATCATCCGCTGTGGATGCTGTCCTTCCTGCTGCTGACGGCGGTCACGTTCAGCCTGTTCGGCTTCATCATCGGCATCTGGGCGGACAACTTCGAAAAGCTCCAGCTCGTCCCGCTGCTGATCATCACGCCGCTGACCTTTCTCGGCGGTAGCTTCTATTCCATCGACATGCTGCCGCCGTTCTGGAAGAGCGTGACACTGCTGAATCCGGTCGTCTATCTCGTCAGCGGCTTCCGCTGGAGCTTTTACGGCAGCGCCGACGTCGGCGTCGGCGTGAGCCTCGCGATGACGCTCGGCTTCCTCGCGCTGTTCCTCGCGATCGTGACGTGGATGTTCCGGACCGGTTACCGGCTCAAGACCTAGTTCGGCGACATCGCGGTGGAGATCTTCGCTTCCTCGCCGTGCAGCATGTCGATCAACCCGAAGAACCGCCGGTAGAACGCCGGGTCGGTGACGGTCTCCTCGGCCACCTTGACCATCGCCTCCTTGTCCGACGACCACGGCAGCGAGATCGAGCCAACGCCGGCGACGCTGACGCCGGTGCTGCTCGCGGCAGACTTCATCTCGAAGCGGGTCTGTAGCGCGTTCGCGTACAGGACGGCGCCGAGATTGCTCGGCAGGCAGACGAGGGTGATGTGCAGCGTCATGCCGACGTCGGCTTTCGGCTGGAAGAACTTCTCGCCGCGGATGCTCTGCGGATTGCTGCTGTCGACGCGGTAGCCCTGGCTGAGCAGCGCGCGCTTGCCGAGCTCGCAGGCCGCCGGCGGCTCCCGGTCGCTCCAGTCCATGTACGGGGATTCGGAGTCGAAGGTTTCGGTGAGGTACGGCGCCGGAGGCGTCGCGCACGCGCCGACGAGCAGCGCAACGGCGCCGAGCCGAACGAGATGGCGGGCGGGAAGAAACATGGGCGGAGTTTCCGGTGGAGCGTGAGCCAGTTCTGTAGCCTGAATGTTAGAACATCCAAGCGGTGGCGTTCCCTCCCCGGATTCAATTATCCAGAGGACTCCTTCCTGGCTCGCCCCGGCGACACGCGCGGCGGCGACTCCTCGCCGCCGCGGCGGGCTGGTCTGCGACCGCCCTCGGTAAGCGAATCAGCCGCCCGCGATGATCGGCACGAGCGCGACGCGGTCTCCGTCGTTCAGCGCCGTCTCCCGCTCGCCGGCGAGCACCATCCGACCGTTGACCGCGACGTTCCACGAAAGATCGGAGAGCGCGTCCTGCGCTTCCGGGAAGCGGCGGCGCAGTGCGTCGCGCAGTTCGATCACGTTGCCGACGCGCTCGTCGATGACGACCGTCTTCTCGGGTGCGCCCGGCAGCGGCTGCGGGAGCTCGACGCGGACCGCGAAACCGGTCGTTGTCCGCGCGAGCTGCTGATGCCAGTCGGCCCGCGGCACGCCTTCGGCGTTGAGCCCGGTGACGTCGTAGAAGCGCGCCTTCATGGCGTTGAACTCGGTCCGGTCGACCTTTTCGCCCTTGAACGGGCCGACCTGGATTTCCTCCTCGAACCAGCGCCGCGGCAGCGTGTCGTCCTTAGCGCGCAGGCCGAAGCGGAAGTTCAGCAGCCGCTCGAGGCCGGTGATGTTGCGTCCGATCTCGTTGAGCTGTTCGCCGGTGAAGTCGAGCTCGGTTGCCGCCGACACCTGGGTCGCGAAATCGCTCGGGTCGGGCGTCGTCGGCGAGTTGAAGAGCTTCGTGTTGAAGCGGCACATCCCGACCGAGTCGCCGACCGCGAAAGTGTTCTCGCAGCGGCGCACCGCGATCTCCTTGCCTTCGTAGCGGTTCGGCTCGGGCGCGACGGTGCCGCCGTACAGCTCGGTCTTGAACGCCGCATCGTCGTTGATGCGTGCGTTGATCTCGAGCGTGACGCGGTTGCGCAGGTGGTCCATGCCGCGCGTCGCGACCGAGAGGCCGAGCGCGAACGCCTTCAGGATGCGCGCATCGTGCGGGTCCGACTGGAACAGGCCCTTGACCGTCATCCGGTAGTCGAGCGCCTCGGCGGGATACTTGCCGCGTTCGACCGCGCGCGCCGAGTCCGCGATCGTGTCACCGAAACCTTCGCGCTTCGCCGTCATGAAGAGGAGCTTCTCGACGGTCTCGTAGTTGCCCCACGACAGGTCGAGGCCCCCCGTGTGGGTCGCGTCGATGATGCCGCGCTGCCACAGTTCCATCGCCCACGCGATCGCGCTGCCGGTCGAGGCGGAGTCGAGGCCGAGGTCGTTGAGGATGTTGTTGAGCCGCAGGATCTGCTCGGGCTCCTTCAGGCCGATCATCGGGCCGAACTTGCCCACGGTGACGTACTCCGGCCCGTCGCCCTTGTCGTACTGGTCGAACTTGCCGTCGTTGTGGATGCCGTTGTAGGTACGCTCCTTGCCGTGCTCGACGTCGGCCTGCGCCTTGTCGTAGCTCGCGTTGCCCTTCAGGCCCTTCAGCGCGGCCGAGCCCCAGCCGCCCTTGCCCTCGGGCGTCATGTCGTTCTGGTTGCGGCAATGCACCGGGCACTTGAAGCAGCCGTCCATGCCGGGGCGGTAGGGGTCGAAGTTGTCGGCGTCGAGCGTCGGATGCCACGCGGTTGTCTGGTTGTTCATCGTGCCGAGCGCGCCGAGCACGCGCGACGGCTTGTACAGGAACGGCGTGCCGACCTGCTTCAGCGCGTTCTTGATCACCGACGTCGACGTGATCTTCTTGCCGATCACCTTGTTGTGCGCCTTGAGCTCGGCGACTTTCGGCGCCTCGCCCGGCTTGCCGTGCACCATGATGGCTTTCAGCCGTAGCGCGCCCATTTTCGCGCCGCCGCCGCCGCGCGCCCAGATCGCCTTGATGCCGCCCATGATGCCGCTGCACAGCGCGAGGTTCTCGCCTGCGGTCGTGATGCGGGCGAGCGCCATGTCCTTGCGCTCGGTGCAGTCGAAGTCGCGTTCGATCGCGCCCGGCAGGTCGAGGTTGTCGAGGCCGACATAAGGCGTCGCGTCGAGGAACTGGACTTCCCCGAACGCAATGCGCAGCAGCGTCCAGTGCGGGGCGAGGCCGTAGAGCACGATGTGGTCGTAGCCGTGGCGCTTCACAAACGACGGGAAGTAGTCGCCTCCGTTCGAATCGAGAATCGCGTGGCTGTCGGGCGAGCGGCTCGTGAAGTTGCCGCGCGTCGCCGCCGGCATGTCGCCGGTCAGCGTGCCGGCGCCAAAGATCAGCGGGACTTCCGGATCGAGCGCATCGCGCTCGTCCTGCAGCAGGTTGTAGAGCAGGTACATGTTCGCGCCGCGTCCGCCCAGGAAGGTGCGCAGCACGTCGACGGGCAGGTATTTCCTGCGCGTCTCGCGCCGTTCCAGGTCGACGAACAGCACCGCTCCCTGCGTCGCGTGTTGCGGCTCGTCGTGCAGGCGCTCACACAGTGCTTCCACCTTGTCCCTGATGCCCATTTGTCGGTCTCCTTTGATCAGTATTCTGAAAGTGTGATTAACAAATAGTTTGAAGTCAAACAAAATATGGTGGGCCGATGGTGGGCGCCGGCGATTGGGCGCGTGACGCCGACAAGCGGTTGATTGCAAAGTGTTTTGTCGCGATTTGGTGCGGATCTGGCAAAGGAGAATGATTCCCGTCTGCGTGACGCGCAGCAATATTGGTTGATGTGCATCAATTGCGATCCAAATAGACAATGCACCCGGTTGTGGGGGAAGGGGCGTCGCGCCTATCGTTCGCAAAAAACAAAGACGCAGGGAAATTCACAGGAGGAGACGATGGAGAAGCAGATGTTCGGAATCAAGGCAGCGGTCGGCGTCGCGTTGGCGCTTTCAATTGGCACGGCCGCGGCCGAGGAAGTGAAGCTCAAAGTGGCCCATTTCCTTCCGCCGGGCTCGACTGCCCACGCGAAATTCATCACGCCGTGGTGCGACAAGATCAACAAGGAGTCGGCGGGCAGGCTCAAGTGCGAGATCTATCCTGCGATGCAGCTCGGCGGAACGCCGCCGCAGTTGATCGACCAGGTACGGGACGGCATCGCCGATATCGCGTGGACGCTGCCGGGCTACAGCGCCGGCCGCTTCCCGGCGACCGAAGTGTTCGAGTTGCCGTTCATGACGAACACCGCGGAGTCGTCGAGCCGGGCGTTGTGGGAATACATCCACGTCAACAAGCTCGACCATACCGAATACAAGGACGTCAGGCCGATCCTCTTCCACGTTCACGACGCCGGCCAGTTGCACCTCGTCAAGAAGCCGGTCAGTGAGCTGTCGAACTTCCGCGGCCTGAAGCTGCGCGCACCGACCCGGCAGACGAACAAGTTCCTCGCCGCGCTCGGTGCGACGCCGGTCGGCATGCCTGTGCCGCAGGTGTCCGAGGCGCTGTCGAAGGGCGTCATCGACGGTGCGATGCTTCCGTGGGAAGTCGTCCCGGCCGTCAAAGCCCACGAACTCGTGAAGTTTCACAGCGAAGGCGATCCGAAGGCGCGCGCGCTGTACACGACCGCGTTCGTCTTTGCGATGAACAAGGCGAAGTACGACAGCCTGCCCGCCGATCT
>NZ_JAKFEF010000027.1:0-22354 GCF_036675785.1 Aromatoleum sp. | reverse complement strand
GCGATCAGCTCGCGCGCCTTCGGAGGGCCCCAGCTGCCGGGCACGTACTGTTCGACCGGCGGCGGCTCGCCCAGCACCGGATCGACGATCCGCCAGGCTTCCTCGACACAGTCGGCACGCGTGAACAGCGCCGGCATCCCCGACACCGGCTGCTGGCCACGCCTGCGCCAGCGATCCGTCCGCCTCGACCCGCCACAACCTGTCGGTCTCGAACCCGATCGGCGGCGCGGTGAAGGCAACGAGCGAAAGCCGGATCTGCGTCTTCTGCCACACCCCGCACGCCGCCAACGTCGCCGCGCCCGCGCCGCTGTGGAACCGCTCGCTGTCGAGCCAGACCTACACGCCCTACACGTCCAACTCGCTCGACGCCCAGACGATCTTCGGCGCGCTCGCGCAGCCCGGCGGCAGTTCGAAGCTGTGCCTGTCGTGCCACGACGGCACGATGGCGCTCGGCACCGTCGGCGTGCTGGCCGGCAAATCGAACGTGACCGTCGAGGGGCTCCCCGCGCCGATGCCGGCAGGCCCGCAAGGCGCGACGAGCGGCTTCACGCGCAACCTCGGCGTCGATCTGCGCAACGACCACCCGATCTCGTTCACCTACAACGACGCGCTCGCGACCGCCGACGGCGAACTGCGCGCGATGGACGCGCAGCAACGTCACCCGCCGGGCGACGGCAGCGTGCTCGGCATCCGCGGCCCGGGATACCGGCCGCTGCTTCCGTTGCAGCCGACCGGAACGGGCGGCGCCGGGCAGGTGCAATGCACGA
Organism: Aromatoleum sp.; assembly: GCF_036675785.1. Taxonomy (NCBI): domain Bacteria; kingdom Pseudomonadati; phylum Pseudomonadota; class Betaproteobacteria; order Rhodocyclales; family Rhodocyclaceae; genus Aromatoleum; species Aromatoleum sp. The sequence goes on along the minus strand of NZ_JAKFEF010000027.1, from coordinate 21,587 downwards.
CCTGCCACGACCCCCACCTGAACGCGGCGAAGTTCCTGCGGCTCAACCGCCTGCAGGCCGTCACGCCGAGCGGCGGCGCGTTCAATTCGGCGAACGATCAGATCTGCCTCGGCTGCCACGACAAGCTCGGCCTCGCGTGGGCGCAGTCGTCGCACGCGTCGCAGACGATCGCCGACGAGGCCTACAAGTCCGAAGCGGCGACGCGACGGGAATTTCCGGCGAACACGGCGGTATGGCAGGCGGCCTGCCTCAACTGTCACGACACCCATGCGGTGCAAGGCACGCGGCGGCTGCTGCGCGAAGGCATCACCGGCAGCACCGGCGGGACCGGCGTCGGCAGCTACAAGCTCGGATCGTCCGGCGCACCGAATACCGCGTCGGCGATCGAGGAAACCTGTTACCAGTGCCACACGACGAGCGCGAGCAGCGTGGTCGGCACCGCGACCGGCGCGGTGCCCGATATCAGGACCGATTTCGGCGGGACGAACAAACACATGCCGATCACGACCGCGGAGCAGAAATCCGGAGTCGAGAGCCACGACATCCGGAACAGCGATTTCGTCGAGGACCGGCAGACGCTCGGACAGGTCGACATCACGAAGCGCCACGCCGAGTGCACCGACTGTCACAACCCGCACCGCGTGCTGCGCAACAGCGTGTTCAACGGCAGCGGCTCGAACACGCAGCGCACGCACACGCCCGGCGGCCCCAACGGCAACCTCGCGTCGGGCGCGCTGCGCGGCGCGTTCGGCGTCGAACCGGTGTACGGGTCGCGCAGCTTCTTCGCGCTACCGAACAGCTACACCGAGAAGAAGGGCGACGGCGGCCCCGGCGCGAACCCCGCGGCCGCCAGTCCGTGGGTCACGCGCGAATACCAGGTCTGCCTCAAATGCCACGCCGATTACGCCTATCCCGACGACAACGTATTTCCGAGCGGCAACACGCGCCCCGAACTCGGCACGCCCGGCACGCCGTCGGCCGCGACCTCGCGCAACCTCTACACCCGCTACACGAACCAGGCGCGCGAATTTCAGGCGCCGCTGACTCACAAGGGCGCGCCGGGCAGCCAAGGCACCGACGGCGGCGCCGGCTACAACGCGAACAACCACCGCTCCTGGCACCCGGTGATGGACACCACCGGGCGGACGACCGCGCTGCGCAACAACGCCAGCGCGAACTCCTGGCTTGCGCCGTGGAACGCGAACGTCGGCAACCAGACGATGCACTGCACCGACTGTCACGGCTCGAACACCGCGAGCGGCTCGATCACGCCGGCGGCCGGCAGCGCGTGGGGGCCGCACGGCTCGACGAACAACTTCCTCCTCAAGGGGCTGTGGGACACCAGCACCGGCAGCGGGCAAAGCAACGCGCTGTGCTTCAAGTGCCATTCGACCGTCTATGGCAGCGGCGGCGGCACGACCGGCTTTCGCACGAGCCGCGGCGACGGCCATGACGTCCACAGCGCCTCCGACAAGCTCAGCCGCTCGCGCTGCAACTGGTGCCACGTCGCGGTGCCGCACGGCTGGAAGAACAAGTCGCTGCTCGTCAACCTCAACGACGTCGGCGCCGAGGCGGGGCAGACCGGCAGCAAGGAAGTCGCGATCAGCGGCAGCAGCAACACCTACAACCAGGGCCCGTACTACCGCAATGCCAAGCTCAAGATCGTGAACTTCCGCCAGAACGCGACGTGGAGCGAATCGGACTGCGGCTCCGCGGGCAAGGCGGCCGGCGACCGCATCCCGAACAGCCAGGGCGGCACCGGCAACACCACCGGGACCGGCGGCGACTGGATGACGAACACGTGCATGAGCCCGCCGTGAGCGGAGCGGGACGGCGCGCTATGCCGGCGCCGGGAACGGGATCGGCCTGATTCGGATCAAATAGAAACGGCCCGATTCTTGCTACATTCCGCCGGTACCTCTTCCCGCTCCGACTGCGCATGAAACCCTGGCTCATCCTGATCAACGATTTCTCCCACGACCTCTTCACCGGGCTGTGGTTCGGCGGCTTCGTCACGATGTTCGTGCTGCGCCAGCGCGCCGCCGATCCCGCGCTCGACGCCGGACAGCTCGCGCTGATGTCAGAACTCGTCGATCTCTTCTTCTGGGTCACGCTCGCGTCGCTCGGCTGCATCATCCTGACCGGCGTGTTCCGCTTCTTCTATTACCGCACCTGGGACGGCAGCGGCATGAAGGATATCAAGAAGCGGCTGCTGATCATCAAGCACGCGGTCCTCGGCACATCCTTCCTGATCGGCACCGGCTTCGTCGTCGCATGGGGCCTGTGAGGAAGCACCGATGAGTCACCCCGCAGCACCCGTCGCCGCGCCCGACCCCGTTCGCGACGCGCTCGCGCAGCGCATCGGCGCGATGCTCGCCGGCGGCGTCGACGGCGACCCCGCGCCGTTCGACGGACTCGCGCTCGAGCTCTTCGCCTGGCAGTACGAGAAGAACGCCGCGTACCGCCAGTTCTGCGATGCAAAAGGGATTCACCCCAAACGCATTTCCCGGATCCGGGAAATTCCCGCCTTTCCGACCGACGCGTTCAAGTCCGCGATCGTGACATCGTTTCCGTTCGAGCAGGCTGTCATGGCGCAGCTCACCAGCGGCACGACCGCGAACCGGCGGGGCCAGATTTTCCGCGACGAGGTCGGCCGCGAACTCGTGCTGACCGCCAACCGCGTGATGACTGCGGCCTACCTATTCCCGGACTTCGCCGACGGCCAGCGCTGCCGCGTGCTGATCCTCGCGCCGAGCCCGGAGATGGCGCCCTCGATGGGCATGGCGATCGGCATGGACGAGACGCGGCGGCATTTCGGCACCGCCGACAGCCGTTTCCTGCTCGACTATTCCGGCCTCGACATCAAGGCGCTGATCGCCGCCCTCGAGCAGTCCGAGTCGACCGGCGGACCGGTCGCGATGATCGGCTCGACCTCGGCGTTCGTGTATTTCTTCAACGCGTGCAAGGCGCGCGGCCTGGCCTTCCGGCTGCCGGCCGGGAGCCGCATCGGCGACGGCGGCGGCTATCGCGGCCGCTTCGGCGAACTCACGCAGGACGACTTCTTCCGCCTCGCGGCCGACGTGCTCGGCATTCCCGCGTCGCACTGCGTCAACGTGCTCGGCATGGCCGAGACCGCGACCGGCTACTTCGACGACACGCTGCGCGCCGCGGTGTCCGGGCGGCCGTCGGCGCGCCGGCGCAAGGTCCCGCCGTGGGCGCGCGTCGAAGTCGTCGACGTCGAAACGCTTCGCCCGCTGCCGGCGGGCGAAGTCGGCCTGCTGCGCCATTACGACCTCGCGAACCTGCCGACCGTGCTCGCCGTGCAGACCGACAACCTCGGCTATCTCGCCGAAAACGGCGACTTCCAGATCGTCGGCCGCGCGAAGCGCGTCGACGGCAAGCTCGCGCCGCTGCCGTCCGAGCGCGTCGTCGGGCCGATGGGCGACAAGCGGATCTTCCGCTTCCTCGAGGCGTACGTGAATTTCTCGATCAAGTTCAAGATGGGTCTCGCCCGCTCGCGCCGGCCGGGTGCACGTGCCTCGCTGCCGATGACGCCGCCGGTCTGTCCGTGCGACGAACTCAGCGAAGAGATGCTCGCGAACCCGCTCCCGCGCCCCGCCGATCCCCCGGCGCCGAGCCGCTCCGACATGCCCGCACACTGAACGCTTTCCACTCCGCGAATAATCCCGGCAGCATTTCCCCGGGAATCCCGGTCACGTTGATCTCGATCAACAGAACCTGCGTCCCGCTCACCTACCATTCCGCCGTTTTGCCCGCCGCACGCGCCGGAACCGAAGCCAGAAACGATGAAAACGCTCCACTCCCCGCTGACCTTCGTTCCGCCGCCGCGCACCGCGCCCGCGATCCCGCGCCCGCGCCCGATCAGGCGCGTCGCGCTCGTCACCGTCCCCTACCATTCCGGCGTCGTCGAATCCGCCGGCACCTGGCTTAACGTCGGCTTCGTCTATATCGCCGGCTCGCTGCGCGCCGCCGGCTACGAAGTCGATTACTACGACGCGATGTCGCTGTGGCACAACGAGGACGACATCCGCAAGCGGCTCGAGGACTTCCGTCCCGACGTCGTCTGCACGTCCGCCTTCACCGCCGCGATCGTCGCCGCGACCGGCCTGCTGCGGCTCGCGAAGACGGTCAACCCGGAAGTCGTCACCGTCATCGGCAATGTGCACGCAACGTTCTGCTACGAGGAGATGCTGCGCGCGGATCACGACGCGATCGACTTCGTCGTGCGCGGCGAAGGCGAACGCACGCTGCCCGAGCTGCTGAATTGCCTCAATGCCGGCGACGACCCGGCGAAGGTCGCCGGCCTCTCGTTCTGGCGCGACGGCGGCGTCATCGCGACGCGTTCGGCCGGCTTCATCCGCGACCTCGACGCGCTGCCGACCGCGTGGGACCTCGTCGAATGGCCGATCTACAAGTACCGCGCGAAGAAGGACGCGCGCCTTGCGATCGTGTCGTCGGCGCGCGGCTGTCAGCAGGACTGCTCGTTCTGCTCGCAGAAGCTCTTCTGGCGCCGCGGCTGGCGCGCGAGGAGCCCCGAGAACTTCGTCGCCGAGCTCGAAATGCTGCACGCGAAGCACGGCGTCGAGGTCGCGATGCTCGCCGACGAGATCCCGACGCTGGACCGCAAGCGCTGGGAGCGCATCCTCGACCTGATGATCGAGCGCAAGCCCGGCGTGCGCCTGCTGATGGAAACCCGCGTCGACGACATCGTCCGCGACGAGGACATCATGGACCGCTACGCGCTCGCGGGCATCGAGCACATCTACGTCGGCGTCGAGGCCGGCGAGCAGGCGACGCTCGACCTCTTCAAGAAAGGCTCGAAGGCCGAAGACTCGCGCCGCGCGATCGAGATCATCAACCAGGCCGACATCGTCTCGGAAACCTCGTTCGTCCTCGGCATGCCGGGCGACACGCCGCAGACCTTCCGCGACGCGGTCGAGCTCGCGAAGCTGTACAACCCGGACATGGCGTTCTTCCTCGCGATCGCGCCGTGGCCGTACGCGGACCTCTACCCGCAGCTCGAGCCGCACGTCGCGGTCAAGGATTACAGCCAGTACAACCTCGTGCAGCCGGTCGTCAAACCGGAAGCGATGACACTCGAGGAAGTCGAGCGCGAGCTCGGCCGCGCGTCGCGCAACTTCTTCATGCACAAGTTCCAGAACCTCGACGAACTGTCGGACTGGAAACGCGAATTCATGCTGTCGGTGTTCGACATCCTGATCAACCACTCCTACCTGTCGAACCAGATGCAGGACATGGCCGCCGCCAAGCGCATGCCCGACGAAGTGAAGGCGATGCTGAAGAAGGTCAGCGCGGCGAAGCGCGATTTCCGCCAGGGCGAGGCGCGCACCTTCGCGCCGATTCCCTGATCCCGTCACGAGCAGCGGACCGAGCCCGAGCTTGCGACCTCATATCCACGACCGACGAATGGTCATGCAAACACTTCGCCAGATCCGCGTCCCGGCGCTCGTCGCGCTCGCGCTGCTCGCCTACGTCGCGGCAGTGCCGGCACAACTGAACACGAAAGCGAACATCGCGGCAACGAAGCACAATCTCTCGGCGAGCGGCCCGGGGACGACGAAGGCGACGGCCGAGGACCAGATCTGCGTGTTCTGCCACACGCCGCACGCCGCCAACGCAACCGCGCCGGCGCCGCTGTGGAACCGCAAGCTGGGGGGCGGCACGAACGATGCCAACACGTATGCCGCCACCTATTCGCCGTACCAGTCGAACTCGCTCAACGCGGCAGAAGCCGTCGCGGATCTGAACGGAATCAAGACCCTCCCTCCCCCCGGCGGCACGTCGAAGCTCTGCCTGTCCTGCCACGACGGCACGCTCGCGCTCGGCACGGTCGGCGTGCTCGACGGCAAGGAGAATCCCTCCGCCGTCGCCGGACTGACCGGCACGATGCCCGAGGGCCTCGGCAAGACGACGGGGTTCACGCGCAACCTCGGCGTCGACCTGCGCAACGACCATCCGATCTCGTTCACCTTCGACACCACCCTCGCGAGCGCCGACGGCGAACTGCGCCAGCCCCCCTATTCGGCCGGCGGCCGGACGGTCGTCGGACCGCGGAGTTCGGACGCGAAGCCGATGCTGCCACTCGACCACGAGGGCAAGGTGCAATGCACGAGCTGCCACGACCCGCACCTCGAGGCGAGCCGCTTCCTGCGCCTGAACCGGCTGCAGAAAGTCGCGCCGGCCGGCGGCGACTTCATCGCCGACAACGACCAGATATGTCTCGGCTGCCACAACAAGCTCGGCACGAGCTGGTCGAACTCCGCGCATGCGAATCCGCTGGTCGCCGATGAAACGTACACACCGGAGGCGGCGGCCACGAACCGCCGCGATTTCCTTGTAAACGGAAGCCCGGCGAAGGTCTGGGAAGCGGCGTGCCTGAACTGCCACGACACGCATTCGGTCCAGGGATCGCGGCGGCTGCTGCGCGAAGGCGTGAGCGGCAGCGGCACCGGTGCCGACAGCAGTTTCTACAAGGCCGGTTCGACGGCCAGCGATCCCGCCACCTCGTCGGAGATCGCGGAAACCTGCTACCAATGCCACCAGGGCGACGCCACCAAGGTGATCACCGGCGCCGTTCCCGACATCAAGACCCAGTTCACGACCAAGACCCGCCGCATGCCGATCACCACCGACACGCAGGGATACAAGAAGGGCACGACGCCGACCTATTCGAGCACCGAACGGCACAACATCGGCAACGCGGACTTCATCGAAAACCCGGAACAACTCGGTGCCGGCAACCACGACAACCGTCACGCCGAGTGCACCGACTGCCACAATCCGCACCGCGTCATCCGCAACAGCCTGTTCAACGGCGAGCCGGGCGACGCCAACAGCACCCGGCGGACGCATGTCGCCGGCGGCACTGCGGGACTTCTCGGCGCGGACGGCAACATCGCGTCCGGCGTCCTGCGTGGCACGTGGGGCGTCGAACCGACTTACGGCGCCGTGACGACCTGGCCGCAGGCGCCCAGTTACACGGTGAAGTACGGCGACCCCGGAGCCAGCAAGGGCACCGACAGAATTCAGCCTTACCTCACGCGCGAATACCAGCTCTGCCTGAAGTGCCACTCGGATTACGGCGGGACCGCCGGGGGCCTGATGCCGTGGCTCGGTTACACCGGCGGCACATCGGCGGGCACGATGGGCCTGAACCGCTACACGAACGTCGCCGCGGAATTTGCCGTCAGCGCCACCGATCCTCCCTCCGCGGCAGGGAAGGACCAGGGCGAAACCGGCAACGACAGCACCTTTACGCCGGAAGCCACGAACCATCGCTCGTGGCATCCCGTCCTCATGCCGACCGGCAGAACATCGACGGAGCGCACCGGCGGCAGCACGACGTTCACCAACATCCGCGCCCCGTTCAACACGAAGGCCAACATCGGCTACCAGACGATGCACTGTTCCGACTGCCACGGGGGGGACGCCACCGGGCTCAACGAGCCGACCGTGCAGGGGCCGCACGGGTCGAACAACAATTTCCTCCTGAAGGGAATCTGGAGCAACGCGGTCAAGCCGGGTGGTATCGACAGCTCGAACAGCAACAACTACCTGTGCGGCCGTTGCCACAACCCGGCGAACACCGCCGGCGGTTTCCGCAACGGTGACGCGAGCCACAGCTTCTCGTCGAAGCAGAACTCGTCGTGCACGAGCTGCCACATCGCGATCCCGCACGGCTGGAAGAACAAGGCCTTCCTCGTCAACCTCGCGTGCGTGCAACGTGAAGGCGGAGCGGGCTATTCCGACTCCTGCACGAACGTTTCGGGATCGAGCCGCGTAACGATCGAGCCGTATTACTACCGGGCGATCCTCCGGATCAAGACCTGGCAGCGCAGCAACGCGTGGACGATGGGCAGCTGCGGCAGCGGCAGCGACTCGGAAGACTGGATGAGCAGCACCTGTGAGAACGGTGGGAGCTGACGTCGCGCACGGCGCCGGACGGCGCCTGCTGCTCGGACTCGCATCGCCGCGGTGGACCGTCGCGATCTTCGTGCTGCTCGCGCTCGGCGCGCTTGCGGTCGCCGAGGCCGGATGGGACCCGACGGCGGTCATGTTGCCGCCGTTCACGCTGCTCGGCGTCAACCTCGCCGCGTCAGTCGCGACCAACGCGCGCTTTCGCCGCGACCTGCCGCTGCTCGTCTTCCACCTCGCGCTCGTCGCGCTCGTGGCCCTCTTCACGGTCGCGCGGCTGACCTACTTCGAAGGGATGACAGCGCTGACTGCCGATACCGAATTCGACAACACCTTCCTGACGCAGTCCCGCGGACCGCTGCATCCGGACCGGCTGTCCGCGCTGCGTTTCTCCAACGAGGGTTTCACCGAGAAATTCCCCGAGCGCGGCGACTACCACGCGACCTACAACGCGGTGCGCTGGTGGGACGAAGCGGGAAACAGCCAGGTCGCGGAGATCGGCGACGACACGCCGCTCGTGCTCGACGGCTACCGCATCTACACCACTGCGCGGCGCGGCTTTTCGCCGGTGTTCCGCTGGGAACCGACCGAGGGCGAGGTCGAATACGGCACCGTGCAGCTGCAGGAAATCGACGGCGGAGGCTACGCGCCGGCGAGCGCCTGGGCGCTGCCCGGCGGTCCCGAGGTCTGGGTCATGCTCGACTTCGACCGCGTTCCCGAGCCGCAAGCCGGCGAACGGGTCGGTCTCGGTGCCGGGCAGATGCTCCACCGCCTCGTGCTGCGCGTCGGCGACCGACGCCAGGAACTGCGGCCCGGCGAAACCGCCGCGCTCGAGGGCGGAAAGCTGAGCTATACCGGCCTCGGCTCCTGGATGGGATACCGCCTGATTTACGACCCGACCAAACCCTGGCTGGTCGCAACGACCGTCGTCGCCGTCGCCAGCCTGCTGTGGTTTTACGCCCGGCTCCTGCGGCGTCGGCCTTCGCTGGAGAAAACAAAGTGATACGGTACTTTCCGCTCGCTCTCGGCCTGATGCTGTGCAGCGGCGCGCAGGCACAGAACGCGCCGCGAACCTGGATCGAGCCCCGCACGGGCATGCCGTTCGTCTGGATTCCGAAGGGCTGCTTCCAGATGGGAACGGACACGGCGGTCGCCCTGCCACCGGACGCGATGTTCCGGCATCTTCCGGCGGCGCGCGACCTCGCCGCAGACGAGCACCCCCGCCACGAAGTCTGCGTCGAGGGCTTCTGGATCAGCAAGTACGAAACGCGCAACGCCGACTGGCGCCGGATCATGGATCCGAAGACCGGCATCGGTGCCGCCGACCACCCCGTGAGCGGGGTGACTTGGAGTCAGGCCCGTGCCTTCGCGGAGCGGCTGGGCGCGGGGCCGGGATCGAAAATTAGCTTCCGTCTGCCGACCGAAGCGGAATGGGAATACGCGTGCCGCGGCGGCGCCGCGGAAGAGTCGGTGCCTACCGGCCGGGAGGCCTCCGACCGCGCGTGGTACAACAAGAACGAGGACGGCACGGCCGCGCCGCGGCCGGCGGGCAAGCTCGCGGCAAACGCGTTCGGCCTGCACGACATGCTCGGCAACGTCTGGGAATGGGTGGACGACGGCTATGTCGCCGACGCCTACGCGCGACACGATCTCTTCGACCCGCGAGCGGGAGAATCGGCCGCCGACCGCGTGATCCGCGGCGGCAGCCACCGTTCCGAACCCATGCACATGCGCTGTGCGAACCGCGGTCGGTACCCCGCCGACGAGAGCCTTCCAACTCTCGGTTTCCGTCTCGTCCGCAGCAAATAGGTCAGACATGCGCGCTCTGCTGCTATCCCTCGCCCTGCTCGCCGCCGCGCCCGCCGCTGTAGCCGCCCCCGCCCCGCTGCCACGCGAAGTGATCGCGAACGGCGTCGAGTTCGTGCTCGTGCCCGAAGGCTGGTTCTGGTATTCGGTCGAGAACGGCGACATCACCCGACTCGACATCGACCAGCCGATGTACCGCGACGTGCGGGTCTGGCTCGACAACTTCTACATCGCCAAGTACGAAGCGCGCGCGCGCGACTTCGAGCGCTTCATGAATTCCGGGCTCGCGCGCTTCGGCGTTCAATACAAGGACGGTGAGACCGAGGGCTGCGGCGTGCAGCGTCGCGCGGACGGCAAGTACTTCCTTGTCGACTCCGCGCGCGACCTGCCGGTGACGCACCTGTCGTGGCAGCTCGCCGATGAATTCGCGCGGTGGATGGGCTTTCGCCTGCCGACAGAGGCCCAGTGGGAGAAAGCCGCGCGGGGTACCGACCGGCGCACCTGGCCGTGGGGCGACGAGTACCCGGATGACACGTACGGCGGCTTCGCGTTCGACGCTGCCTGCCATCCGACACCGGTCACGGCGTTCCCGAAAGGGCGCTCGCCGTACGGCGCGTACAACATGGCGGGCAACGTCTTCGAGTACGTCGCCGACTGGTACAACCCGACGTTCGACGCCGCGCTCGAGGACGGCATGCGCAATCCGCCGCTGGCCTCGCACGGGACGACCGAGCGCAACGATCTCGACGAACCGATGAAGATCCTGAAAGGCGGACGCTGGGGCTCCGAGCCGCAGGCGATATCCGTGTCGGAGCGGCGACTCCGCAAGCCGACCGGCACGTTCATCTGCTACGGCACCCGCTTCGCGCTGGACGCCGCGACGCTGCGCGACATGCTCGCTCGCGGCACTGCCAAGGTCGCGCGACCATGAGCGCCGCGACCCGGACGCCCGGCCTTCGACCGGCGAACGCGCGTCGGCCGCGCGACGTCCGTGCGCTCGCGTTCGTATTCGTCGCGATCTCGATCGTATCGCTGACGTATCTCGTCACGCTTCTGCCCGGGCAGGGCATCGACGGATCGACGAAAGCTGCCGTGGCGCAGGAAACGAAGGCAGCGTTCGCCGGCCTCGAAGCCGCGCCCGCCGAAAACCGCCCCGAAGCGCGCGAAGCGGCCGAACCGCGGATCGACCCGGGCACCGACCCGGCCGGTCACGTGCGCCAGGCACGGGCACAGAAGGCCGCAGCCTTGCTTGCCGAGGCCGAAACGCTGATCGAGGCCGGCCGGCACGAGGCCGCGGCCGAGGTGATCCATCGCGCCGGCCCGCTCGCGCCCGATGACCCGCGCGCCTATTTCCAGATGGGACGGGCTCTGCAGGGCAAAGGGGATCCGGCCGGAGCCCGTTTCTATTACGAGCGCGCGATCGATCTCGACCCGCGCTACGCCGACGCCTATTTCGGCTTTGCCGCGGCGTCGGACGAGATGGGCGATGTCGAATCCGCGCTCGGCGGCATGCGCAGCTTCCTGCACGTCGTCGACAATCCCGACCCGTACCGTCTGAAGGTCGCTCAGGCACGCTCGGCGATCTGGGAATGGGAGGCGCAACTCGGGCGGGGACCGTGGGGACCCACTCGCGGGATTCCGCCGGGCTTCACTGCGGAAGAAGTGCGACGCGACGGACGCGGCGTGGGCGTGAAGATGCAGCGCCCGGAAAGCCGGCGCCCGGACGGCACAACCGAATACGAAATCAAGGCGGGCGACCGCTTCCCGGAATTGTTCAAGCCATGAACTTCGTCGCGATCGAACTCGGTACCTTCTGGTCGGCGCTCGTTGCCTATGCGCTCGCGACGGCGATCGCGATGTGGGCGCTGGTGTTCCGCCGCCGCCCGGAGCGCACGCTGCTCGCGCTGATGTCGGTCGGCCTGCTGTTGCATACGATTGCGATCGCGGCACGCTGGACGCGCGTCGGCCATCTGCCGGTCGGCAACATGTTCGAAATGCTCTCGGCGAACGTCTGGGGCCTGATGGCGGCGGTCGTCGTCGGCTATGCGCTGCTGCCGCGCGTGCGCGCGTTCGCCGCGGTCGTGCTGCCGGTCGTCATGATGGTGCTGGGCTGGATGCTGCTGCCACCGATGGAAGTCACGTCGCTGCCGCCGACCTACGACACGGTATGGCTCTACATCCACATCGCGTTCATCAAGCTCTTCCTCGGCGCGGCGCTGATCGCGCTGGGCATCGCGGGGATCATCCTGCTGCGCGGCAGCGGGCTGGCGGGCGACCGTTTTTCGACGCTCCCCGCCGACGCGGCGCTCGACGACACGGCCTACCGCTGCATGGCGCTCGCGCTGATTTTCGACACCCTGGGCATCGTCTCCGGCGCAATCTGGGCCCAGGACGCCTGGGGACGCTACTGGTCGTGGGATCCGCTCGAAGTCTGGTCGCTGGTGACCTGGCTGTGCATCGGCCTGACGCTGCATCTGCGCGCGTCCTTCCATACGCGGCCGCGCACGAACTCGATCCTGATCGTCGTCACGTTCGTCGTCGCGTTCTTCACCTTTTTCGGCATTCCGTTCGTCTCGCGGGCACTGCACAAAGGCGCGATCTAGGCACGCCGCCGAGCGGCTCTGCCTGTCGTTGTTACGAACCCCGTCATGAGAATCGTCATCGTCATTCCGACCTACAACGAGCGCGCCAACATCGTCGCACTCGTCGACGGCGTTCGCGCGGCCTGCACGCGACTTCCGCACCGCATCGCATTGCTGGTCGTGGATGACGAATCGCCGGACGGCACGGCCGATGCGGTCCGGACGCTGCAGCGCCGCGTCCCGGACGTGCATCTGCTGCAGGATCGCAGGCTCGGCCTCGGCCGGGCCTATGTTCGCGGCATCCGTCACGCCATCGAGAAACTCGGTGCCGACGCGGTGGTTCAGATGGATGCCGATTTCTCGCACCGGCCGGAAGATGTGCCGCGATTGATCGCGGCGCTCGAAGAAGGCGCCGACCTGGCGATCGGCAGCCGCTACGTCGGAGGCGGCAGCGTGTCGCACCGCTGGCCGCTCGTGCGCAGGCTGAACTCGCGCTTCGGCAACCTGCTCGCACGGCGGCTGCTCGACCTCGGCAGCGTCAGCGATTGCACGGCCGGATTCCGCGCGATCCGCGCCACGCTCGTTCACGAAATCCGCCTCGACCGCCTGCGCGTCAGCGGATTCGCGATGCAGGTCGCGGTGCTCCATGAAGCACGCGCGCTCGGTGCGCGAATCCGCGAAATTCCCGTCGAGTATGTCGAGCGACAGCTCGGGAAATCCAAGCTGCGGATCGCCGACGTCTCCGAGTTCATCTTCAACGCGTTCCGGATCCGCCTGAGCAAGACCGCCCTGCGGCGCCGGCCGGCCCGCATGGCGATCGGACCCTCCGTACGGACCGGCGCGAAATGACCGACACCGCTGACCGACTGCCGGTCCGATCACCGCTCGGGCTTCTCGCCCGCACGGCCGGCGTGCTCCTCGTCGGAGTGCCGGCGGTCCTCATCGCCTGGGTGCTGCTTGCGGACTACGGCGCGTTCTTTTGGGACGCGCGGACCTTTCCGTGCGGCATCGAGGCGATGCTCGCGACCGGGGAGCCGAACGCCTATCTCGACCCTGCGTACCCCGGAAGCTGCGCCGGCAACCGCTTCCAGTACATGCCCGCGCCCGCGATTACCCGCGTACTCGCGGCGTTCGTCAGCGTCGTCGGCATGAACGCCCTCGTCATCGGCTACGCGGCGCTGTACGCCGCCGCGCTCGTCGCGCTCGCGCGCTCGACGGTGCGCATGAACCGTGGCTCGCCGCTGCTGCCGCTGCTGTTTTTCCTGACGCTTTCGTGCGGGATATTCGTGTTCGAGACCGCGTCCGGAAATCTGTCGATCGTCCTTGCCGGCTTCATCGTTGTCGCGATTTCGAAGATCGACGAGCGGCCGTCGTGGATCGTCGCACTGTGCGTCGTCGCGGCACTCTTCAAGCCGCATTACGCGCTCTACCTCCTGATCCCGCTTGTCGCGCGCCGCGATCATCTCGCGGTGTCGTTCGCCGCCGCCGCGATTTCGCTGTGGTATGTGATCGACGCGCTGCTGCACCCGGAAGCGTTCTCCGCGTGGCTCGAACTGATCCTGCCGATCGTCCATGCGCAGCCGCATTTCGGCTTCATGCGGGTAATGCAGCTTGCCGGCTACGCGCAGGGCGACTGGGCGGTTCTCGCCGCCGCCTACGTCGCGTGGTGCGCGTTTCTGCTCGCGCTCACGCTGCGCGTCTGCGCGCGCCTAACGTCGCCGGCCGACCGCGCGTTCGCCGCCCTGGCGTGTGTGACGCTGATGCTCCCGCGCCTCAAGGAATACGACTGCCTCGTGCTCGTTCCGCTGTTCTTCTGGCTCGCGCAGGGGCTCGCGGAACGCTCCCGGCTGTGGCTCTACCGGCTGGTGCTGCTCGCCGGCTTCGTCACGCCCGCGATCGCGTGGTGGGTCCGGAAACTGCCGATGATCTTCGATTCGTCGCCCGCGACGCTAAGGGCCGCGGCGGAAATACGCTGGCTGCTGCATGTCCAGGGAATATTCCTGGCCGCCGCGCTGGCGATCGTCTTCGGTTTGCTGGTCGCCTTCCGCCACAGCGCTCGCCCCGCCGGCGCGCCGCAGCGTCCCGCGTAGGAGCGGGCGCGCGAAACCGGGTGCCGAGGCGGCGCCGTCCGTCTCCGCAGGCGGCACCCCCTGCGCCGTATTCAAAGGGCGCAGACGTCCCGCGCAGACGTCGCGGATGCGATGCAGCGCGGCGTCGGTGAGGCCTTCGTGCAGCGGCAATTGAATCGCCTGTGCGGACGCCTCGCGTGCGACCGGGCATTCGCCGCCGCATCCGAGATCGCCGCAATAATCCGCGACCTCGGAGCCGATCCCCGCGTCGATTCCGGCAGCCAGCAGATGGCGCCGCAGACCGGCCGCGCACCCCTCGACGAGGCCAACGAAGAAATAGCCGTTCTCGCCGCGGCGCACGCTGGCTGCCGGCCGCTCGCCGAGCAGACCGGCGAGCCGGCGCGCGCAAGATCCCGGCGCACTGCGACACGACCGTCGAGGCTGTCGAGCAGGCGCAGGCCGATGCGCGCCTGAAGCCCCAAGTACGCCGCACCGGTGGGGCGTGCCCGGCAGATTGTCATGCACCGGGGTGTAGCGCACGGTCCGCACACCCAGGTCGCACGTCGGCCGCATCACGCCCAACATGTCGCGGAAGTTGTGGGCCGTGACGGTGAACGTGAAGCCGAGGCGTACGTGGGGCGCGTGATGGGCGAGGTGGCGCGCCGCCGCGACCACCCTGTCGAAGCACGCGAGGCCGCGCAGTCCGTCGTGCGCCGCGCGGCGGTGGCTGTCGAGCGACAGCACCAGCGCCAGTCGCCGGTGCGCCGCAAGACGCGACAGGCGCGCGGACGTGAGCAAGGATCCGTTGCTGTGCACCAGCGACGTGATGCCGTGCCCGTCGATGTGGCCGATGATCGCTTCCGCATCCGCACGCAGAAAAGGCTCGCCGCCGCCGAGACTGATGACGAGGGTGCCGAGCGCCGCGGCGTCGTCGACGATCGTGCGCAGCTCGTCGGTCGTAAGCGGCGGCCCGTCCGGGGGGTAATGCGTCGGGTACGCACACATCCCGCAGCGGGCGTTGCACTCGACCGCCGTTTCGATCGACAGCAGGGGCAGGCTGTCCGGGGCGCGGAGGGCGCGACGGGCGGCCTAAACGTCGACGAACTGGCGCAGCATTCGCGCAGCAAGCCTCATTGGCGGACGCCGGGCCGCAGGATGGAAGGGGGGAATTTTCGGCGCAGAGGTCGCCAAGGCGGATCCGGGTGCCGGCCGTCGGAGCCGAAGGCCGGCCAAATTCGACAAGCCGCGGACGTTACCCCATGGGATGCCCCTGCACAGGGCACGAACGTCGAGACTGTGAGAACGTCGATATGGACACGCCCCCTCGAATCGGCGAACATCCCGCGCTGCCGGCCATCCCGTTCCACCGCCCCGCGCCGGTGGACGCCCGGTGCAACGCCTTCCGTCGCCCGCGGCCCGAACACTTGACGATGACGTCACGAGCACTACCACCAGGAAGCCCGCCCGCACTCATCGCCGCGCTTTGGCTGGTCGTTGCGGCCTATCTCGGATTCGTCGCCTGGACGCATGTCGAAGGGCATGCGCGGGCCGAGCGCGGCGAGCGGCCGCTCTTCACCGACTACACCCCTACCTACGCCGCCTCGATGCTCGTGCGCGAAATGCCGGCGGAGCACCTGTACGACCCGAAGCGCATGACCGACGCCGGGCGCCGCGCCGCGCACGCGATGTACGACGGCATCAGCGACGAGCAGGCGCGCCGCGTCGGCTTCGCGCCGTGGATGTATCCACCGACGTTCATCCTGCTGATCGCCCCGCTCGCCTATCTGCCCTACACGCTGTCGTGGCTCGCGTGGCTCGGCGTCACCGCGCTGCCTTACCTCGCGGCAATGCGGCAAATCCTGCCCAACCGGCTCGCGTGGCCGTTCGCGCTCGCGGCGCCGCCGGTGTTCTTCAACGTGATGTACGGCCAGACCGGTTTTCTCAGCGCCGGGCTGATCGGGCTCGGCCTCGCGCTCCTTGGGCGGCGGCCGATTGCAGCCGGCGTCCTGATCGGCCTCGCCAGCGTGAAGCCGCATTTCGGCGTCCTGATTCCGCTCGCGTTCATCGCCGGCGGCCACTGGCGCGCCTTCGCGGCCGCCGCGCTGACCGTGCTCGCCACGATCGTCGCGAGCGTGTTCGCGTTCGGCGACGACCCGTGGTTCGCGTTCATCGGCACCTCGCTGTTCCACCTCGAAGGGTTCGGCGCCGGCGCATTCAACTTCGTGCCGATGACGACCGTGCTGTCCACCGTGCAAATGGCCGGGCTGCCCCTCGGTGCCGCCTGGCGCGCGCAATACGCCGCGGCGGCGCTGGCCGCGGGCGTGGTCGTATGGGCGTGGGCACGCGGACGTCGCCGGCGGGACACGCTCGGCCTGCAGGCGGCGATCCTGTGCGTCGCGACGCCGCTGGCGCTGCCGATGACTTACCTGTATGACCTGGTCCTCGTCGTGCCGGGGGCCGCGTGGCTGTGGGCCGACATGCGGGAGCGTGGCGCCTCGCGCGCGGAAGTCGTCACGCTCGCCGCCGCGATGGCCGCGCTGCTGCCGGTCAAGGCCGTCGCCGCGACCTTCGGCGTCCAGACCGGACCACTGATCCTCGCGGTCCTCCTCGCGCTCGCGACGCACCGCCACCGGCGGGCGCTTGCACGGACCGTCCGCGCGCCCACCTGAAACCGTCACCTCACCGCACCCCGCATGTCACTCCAGGACGTTTTCCGTCAGCTCGCCGCCCGCCTCGAAGCGGCGGTGCTCGGCCAGCCGCAGCTCGTCGAGCGGCTGCTCATCGGCCTTCTCGCGGACGGACACCTGCTCGTCGAAGGCGCGCCGGGACTCGCGAAGACGCGCGCGATCCGCAGCCTCGCAGCGATGATCGCGGCCGACTTCCATCGCATCCAGTTCACGCCGGACCTGCTCCCGGCCGACCTGACCGGCACCGAGATCTTCCGCCCGCAGGACGGCAGCTTTCATTTCGAGCGCGGGCCGCTGTTCCATCACCTGCTGCTCGCCGACGAGATCAACCGCGCGCCGGCGAAGGTGCAATCGGCGCTGCTCGAGGCGATGGGAGAGCGGCAGATCACGGTCGGGCAGACGAGCTTCCCGCTGCCGGGGCTGTTCCTCGTGATGGCGACGCAGAACCCGGTCGAGCACGAAGGCACGTATCCGCTGCCTGAAGCGCAGCTCGACCGGTTTCTGCTGCACGTGCGCGTCGATTACCCCGATGCGGCGACCGAGCGCGGGATCCTGCGTCTCGCGCGCGACGAAGCGCGCGGCGCGCTCGAACCGTCCGCGGCCCCGACGGCGCAGCGCGCACTTACCCAGACGGAGATTTTCGCGGCGCGGCGCGAGGTCCTCGACCTGCACCTCGCGCCCGAACTCGAGGACTACATCGTCCGGCTCGTCACTGCGACCCGCGCACCCGAGACGTACGGCGCCGACCTCGGCGCCCGCGTGCGCTTCGGCGCGAGCCCGCGCGGCGCGATCGCGCTCGAACGCTGCGCGCGGGCCCGCGCCTGGCTGCACGGGCGCGACTACGTCTCTCCCGCGGACATCCAGGCGCTCGCGCCCGACGTGCTGCGCCACCGCGTCGTGCCGAGCTGGGAAGCGCAATCGGAAGGTGAAAGCGTCGACGCGCTCGTGGTCGCGCTGATCGAGCGCGTGCCGGTGCCATGAACTCCGCGTGGTCGCGCTGGTTCGCCCCGGCCACCGCGCCGGTCGACGTCGCGTCGGCCCCGGCCGTCCCGTCGCTCGCCGAACTCGTCGCGCTGCGTCGGCGGCTCGCCGGCGGCGCCGGGCAGCGCCTCGACGTGGCACTGCCGCCCGCAGTCCCGCCCGCTCCCGGCATGCACTGCGCGCGCGAGCCCGGTCGCGGCATGGAGTTCGCCGAGCTGCGCCCGTACCAGCGCGGCGACGACGTGCGCAGCATCGACTGGCGTCACACCGCGAAGCGCGGCCGGCCCTACACGAAAGTGTTCCATGCCGAGCGCGAACGCCCGATGTTGCTTCTGATCGACCGGCAACCGTCGATGCGCTTCGGCACCCGCGTCGCGTTCAAGTCGGTGCTCGCGGCGCGCGCCGCGGCGCTGCTCGCGTGGTCCGCCGCCGAGGCCGGCGACAGCGTCGGCGGAGTCGTGTGCGATGCCACCGGCTATCGTGTCGTCCCGCCGCGGTCGCGGCAGCGCGGTGCGTTCGAACTGATGCGGGCGCTCGCCACGGACGGCGCGCACCGGGCGACGCGATCGACCGGCGCTGCCGCGGCGGCGCACGATTCGGATCGTGGCCGGCGGGCGACGGGCACGGCGCGGCCGGCCGCGTCGCCGGCGACGTTATGCGACGCGCTACGCGCGCTGCAGCGCACCGCACGCGCAGGCGGCGCCGTCGTCGTGTTCAGCGATTTCCGCACGCTCGACGCCGACGCGCAGACGGCCCTCGCGGCGCTCGCCGGCCGCGGGTCGCTCGCGCTCGTCCACGTGTTCGATCCGCTCGAAGCCGAACCGCCCCCGCCCGACGTATACCGGATCGCCGACGCGGCCGGGGAACGTGTCATTGACCTGCATTCCATAGCCGTGCGGGCCGCGTACGGCGATCGGTTTCGTGAACGCCGCAGCGCGCTCGCGGCACTCGCCCGGCGTCTTCACGCATCGCTGATCCCCCTCTCGACCGCGGACGATCCGATCCGCGTCCTGCAGGCGCTCGGCAGCCCACGCTTTCCGCAGCCGGCGCGTGCCTCGCCGTCACGCACGGGTCCGGCATGACGGCGCAGACGTTCGACGGCTTGCGGGACCTTCACCTCCCGCCCGAACCCGGCCTGTGGCCTCCGGCGCCCGGATGGTGGCTCGTCGCGGCGGCCCTCGCGCTGGTCATCGCCGTTCTCGCGCACCGCCATGCGCGACGGCGACCGCTGCGCATCGCGCTGCGCGAAGCCGACCGTATTGCCTTGGGATGGCGGCACGACGCCGATCGGGCGCGGCTCGCGGCTGAGCTGTCGCGTCTGTTGCGTCGGTACGCGTCGTGGCGTTTCCCGCAGCGCCGGGTCGCCGGCCTCGTCGGGCCGGCATGGCTGGCGTTTCTCGACGAGCACGGTGGCAACGGCGAATTTGGCGGCGGCATCGGAGCGCTGCTCGATTCGCTGCCTTATCGGCGGGCGGCGCGATCCGATCTTGACGAACGGCCCCACGACGCCGATTACGAAGCACTGATGGCGCTCGTCCGCCGCTGGCTGAAGGCGAACGCGCCGTGACGCTTGCGTGGCCGTGGATGTTCCTGCTGCTGCCGCTGCCGTGGGTGGTGCGCCGCTGGCTACCGCCGGCCGCAGCCGACGTCGCGCTGCGGGTGCCGTCCGCGGACGACTTCGCGACGGCGGCGCCGGATCGCGACACGTTCACCACCGTCCAGGCGCCCGCTTCGCGACCGGAACTGCGGCTGGCGCTGGCGATCTGGCTTCTGCTCGTCGTCGCGGCGGCGCGACCGCAATGGATCGACGACGCGTCGCCGATGCCGGTCAGCGGGCGCGACCTGATGATTGCGTTCGACGTCTCCGCGAGCATGGCCACGTCCGACCTTCGGCTCGACGGCCGGCCGCTCGAACGCCTGCACGTCGCTCGCACCCTCGCGAGCGACTTCGTCGCCCGGCGCGACGGCGACCGCGTCGGCCTGATCGTCTTCGGCGAACGCGCGTATCTCCATACGCCGCCGACCTACGATCTGGCCGCCGTGCGCGCGGCGCTCGCCGCCACCGCCGTCGGACTCGCCGGCCGCGAAACGGCGCTCGGCGACGCGATCGCGCTCGCCGCCGCGCGGCAAAGCGAGTCCGGCGACAGCGACAAGGTGCTGATCCTGCTGACCGACGGGGCCAACACGAGCGGAAACCTCGACCCGGTCCAGGCCGGCTGGATCGCCGCCCGCGCAAAGCTGCGCATCCACGCGGTCGGGCTCGGCGCGCCGCGCGCGAGCGCGGCCGGCAACGCTCCCGACGACGCGCCTTCGGCCGGTCTCGACGAGGCCACGCTGCGCCGCATCGCCGAGCAAACCGGCGGCAGCTACCACCGCGCCGCGGACGCCGAAGCGCTTGCGGCCTTCTACGGGCTCATCGACGAGCTCGAACCCGTCGTGCGCGACGCGTCGCTGCGGCCGGTCCGCGAACTCCATCCGTGGCCGCTCGGGCTTGCGCTCGGGCTCTTCGCCTGGCTCGCGCTGAGGCGGCCTCGCGCCGCAACCGCATGAACGCGATCGGCGAACTGCTCGCGACGCTCGGCACGATCGAGTTGCTGCGCCCTGCGTGGTTGCTGGCGCTGGCGCCGCTTGCGCTGCTGCTGCGGAGACTCGCACAGGGGCAGCGCGACGCGGGCGCCTGGCGCGCGGTCGTCGCGCCGCACTTGCTGCCGCACGTGACGATCCCCGCTTCGCCGCGCGGGCGGCGCCGCGCACTCGGCCTCGCCGGCACCGGCCTGATCGCTGCCGTCGTCGCGCTCGCCGGTCCGGCGCTGCCGGGAAAGGCGGAACTCGCCTACCGCAGCGGCGCGACGCGCGTGTTCGTCGTCGATCTGTCGCGGGCAATGGCTGCCGGCGAAGGCGGCGACCGGCGCGTCGAGCGCGTGCAGCTGAAACTCCTCGACCTGCTGCAGGCCGCGCCGGGACAAACCGCACTGATCGCGTACGCGGAGGAGCCCTACCTCGTCGCGCCGCCGACGACCGACGCCGCGACCCTCGCATTGCTGGTTCCCGAACTCGTGCCCGGGATCGTCCCGCTTCCGGGCGACCGCCCGGAACGCGCGCTGCGGATGGCCGCGGACGTCCTCGCGCGCAACGGTGGGCGCGGCGGCGACGTGGTATGGATCACCGCACACCGGGAACCTTCCGACGACGTCGCGAAGGCCGCCGTCGAACTCGCCGAGCGCAACCAGCGCCTGTCCGTGATCGACGCCGCCGACCCGCCCGCGGGGCAGTCCGCTCCCGCGGAGGCCCTGCCGCGCGCGGCCGAGGCGACCGGCGGCGTGTATCTCCCGCTGCGCGCCGACGACGAGGACATCCGCGTGCTCGCCGCGAGGCTCGACGACGGCGCGGCAGCGGTCGCCGCGACGCGTCGCGCCGCGCGGCCGCGCGAGATCGGCGTGTGGCTGCTGCCGCTGCTGCTGCCGCTCGCGGCGCGCGCGTTCCGCCGCGGCGTGCTGCTCGTGCTT
>NZ_JAKFEF010000053.1:0-87274 GCF_036675785.1 Aromatoleum sp. | reverse complement strand
GTCGTGGTCTCCGACAGCACCTTCTCGACGTCGAGCATCATCACGAGCTTCTTGTCGGCCAGTTCGGTCACTGCGGTGACGAGTCCGCCGAGCTTCGCGGTGAGCATGTCCGGCGGCACTCTCATCTGCGACCAGTCGAGCCGCAGGATCGTATCGACCGCCTCGACGAGAAAGCCCTGCGTGTGGCCGTTGTATTCGGTCACGATCATGATGTCGCGCCGGCTGTCGAGGCCAACGCCGACGTAGCGCGCGAGATCGACGACCGGCACGAGCGCGCCGCGCAGGCTCACCATCCCCTGCACCGAACCAGGCATCTCCGGCGCCGCGGTGATTTCGGGCGTGCGCATGACTTCGCGCACCTTGAAGACGTTGATGCCGAAGGTTTCGCGCCGTCCGGTACGCGCGTCCACGCCGAGCGTGAACAGCAGGATTTCCAGCTTGTTTGTGCCGGCGAGCCGTGTTCGGGCGTCGATGTTCTTGAACAGTTCGGACATTTCACTCTCCGCGCGATGCGGGCTAGATGGAGGCGCTCCGCCCCGGTTTGTCTTGGGATAACGTCAGCAGCGGCGATTTCTTGAGTCTTTCTGCAGCGCGTTTTTCCGTTTCCGCGTGGCGGCATTTTCCCATCGGGTGCGTCGCCGGCAGCGCTTCCGCCGGCCGGAATGCGACTGGATCGCGCGTGGCGTGGAGTCCGTCACACCCGGAGCGACCCGGACGAAACGGGCGTTACGCCGAATGCACGGTGATCTGATTCAGGATCCGCGGCCCGATGTCCTTCAACGGCAGAACCTCCCGCACCGCGCCGATTGCCGCTGCCTCCCTCGGCATTCCGTAAACCACGCACGAATCGTGGTCCTGGGCAATCGTCCACGCCCCCGCCTCGCGCATCGCGAGCAAACCCTTCGCGCCATCCTTGCCCATCCCGGTGAGCAGGACGCCGATCGCCGACGGACCGACGTGAAGCGCCGCGGCGTGGAACAGCACGTCGACCGAAGGCCGATGGCGATTGACCGGTTCCGCACGCGAGAGGCTGCAGTGAAAGCCACCGGCCCGCTGAATCGCGAGGTGGGAATGACCTGGCGCGAGATACACGCAGCCGGGCGACACCGGCTCGCCGTCCTCGGCCTCCTTGACCTTCAGCAGGCAAAGGCCGTCCAGCCGGCGGGCGAACGAGCCGGTGAAGATCTCCGGCATATGCTGCACGACGAGGATCGGCGGTGCGGTCGGCGGCAGCGAGAGCAGCACTTCCTTGATCGCCTCGGTCCCGCCGGTCGATGCGCCGATGAAGATGATGCGGGGCGCCGCGGCGCTTCGCGACATCGGGGTGAGCTTACGCAACATCGGCGTCGAGGCGCAGATAGACGGTGCGGCCGACCGAGCGGAGCAAGTCGGCGGCATGGAGGAAGCTTTCCGAATGCCCGGCGAAAAGCGCACCGTTCTTGCGTAGCAGCGGCACGAAGCGCTTCAGAATCGCGTACTGGGTGGGCTTGTCGAAATAAATCATCACATTACGGCAGAAGATCGCGTCGAGCCCGCCTTGCACCGACCACACGGGATCGAGCAGGTTGATGCGCCGGAAGCTCAGCAGCCGCTGCAGTTCCGGACGCACGCGCAGCTCACCGCGTTCCGGGCCGGGCAGGAAATAGCGCCGCACGCGCTCGGGCGACATCCGCTCGAGCCGATCCTCGCGATAGTGCCCGCGCTGCGCCTGGGCGAGCACGTTCGTGTCGATGTCGCTCGCGAGGATCTGCACCGGAGGAGTCAGGGAGTCGAATGCCTCGCATGCGGTGATCGCCAGCGAGTACGGCTCCTCGCCCGTGGACGCGGCGCTGCACCAGATCCGGATCGTGCGCTTTTCCGCAACCCGCCGGAGGCGGTCGGCGAGGATGTCGAAATGATGGGCCTCGCGAAAAAAGGACGTGAGGTTCGTCGTCAACGAATTGACGAAAGTCTCCCATTCGCCCCGGTCGCGGTCGAGCCGAAGGAGATACTCCGCGAAAGTCCGATCCCCGCACGCGCGTAGCCGCCGCGCGAGCCGGCTGTACACCATGTCCTGTTTCGCCGGCGAAAGCACGATGCCGGCGTGGGCGTGGATCAGCTTGCGGATGCGCTCGAAGTCCGCGCCGGTGAATTCGAATTCGCGGTCGCGCGACGAGACGTCCGTGAGCGGCGGGCGCACGGCATCGACGATCGACGACGGCGCGGGTCGCGCCGCGGACGGCGCCCGCGGCTTTCCGAAGCGCGCGGGGTCGCGCATCGTCATGCGCGGGACTCCTCGCCCGCGGCTGCCAGGACGTTTCGAACCGCAGGCTTTTCCGACTCATGCCCCGCCTGCCGCGGCGTCATGACGAAGACCGCCCTTGTGCCGCGGTCCTGGTCCGCGCCGCGGCGGCCGGCACCGGCTGCGTTTCGATGTTCTTCCGCAGCGCTTCGTCATCAACCGGTACGCCGGCGCTGACGTCGACCGTACCGCCCTCGGCGCGCACCGCTTCCTCCTTGCGCCGATTCATCACGATGATGCTGATCCGGCGGTTCGTCGGGTCGAACAGGTCGTCGCTCTTGAACGGAACGGTTTCGGCAAGCCCGACGACGCGTACGACCTTTGCCGGCGCGAGCCCGCCCGCGATCAGCTCCCGACGTGACGCGTTCGCCCGGTTCGCGGACAGCTCCCAGTTCGAGAACCCGCGCTCGCCGCCGGCGTACTGAGCGGCGTCCGTGTGGCCGGAAAGAATCAGGCGGTTCGGCACGTCGTTGAGCGCCCGGCCGATCGCCTGCAGCAGGTCGCGGGTGTACGGCTGCAGGTGATCGCTCGCCGTATTGAACATCGGGCGATTCTGCTCGTCGACGATCTGGATCCGCAGGCCTTCGAAAGTGATGTCTATCAGGATCTGGTTCCTGAAGCTGCGCAGCTTCGGATCGGCCTCGATCAGCGCCTCGATCCGCCCCTTCAGTTCGACGAGCCGCGCCTGTTCGCGAATCGCTTCCGTTCCGTCGTCGTCGCCGTCGACACGATACTCCTCGCGCCCTTTCGCCGCGTCGAGGTTGATCGACCGGCGCGTACGCACGTCGCCGCGCTTGTTCTGTCCGAGGGAGCGCGACAGATCCTCGCCACCCCCCTTGATCAAGCTCGAACTGTCGCCCGAGCCCGAGCCCCCTTGAAGCGACACTTTGAGCGGGTTCAGGAATTGATCGGCGATGCCTTCGAGGTCACCTTGCGCCGTCGATCCGAGCAGCCACATCAACAGGAAAAACGCCATCAACGCCGTCACGAAGTCGGCATAGGCGATTTTCCACGCGCCGCCGTGCGCCGCGCCGGCGACCTTGCGGATCCGCTTGACGATGATCGGCTGCTGCGTGTCGTCGCTCATCGCTCACCGCTCCGGGGAAAGATCGGAGTATTCGAAGGCCGGCTCGTCACGGCGCGCTCAACCCTTCCGGCTCTTGATGTCCTGCTCGAGTTCGGCGAACGTCGGCCGCTCGGTCGAATACAGCGCCTTGCGACCGAATTCGATCGCGACCTGCGGCGCGTAGCCGTTCATGCTCGCGAGCAGCACGAGCTTGATGCATTCGTAGACCTTGCCGCCCTCATCGACGCGTTGCTCGAGCTGGCTCGCGATCGGCTGGATGAATCCGTACGAAAGCAGGATCCCGAGGAAGGTGCCGACGAGCGCGCCGCCGATCATCTTGCCGAGCACGGCCGGCGGCTGGCCGACCGAGCCCATGACGTTCACGACGCCCATGACGGCGACGACGATACCGAAGGCCGGCAGCGCATCGCCGAGCTTCGCGACGATGTGCGGCACCGCGTGCGCCTCCTCGTGGTGCGTTTCGATCTCCTTGTCCATCAGGCCTTCGATCTCGAACGCGTTGAGGTTTCCGCCGACCATCATCCGCAGATAATCGGTGAGGAATTCCACCGCGTGGTGATCGGCCGCGATCGCCGGATATTTCGTGAAGATCGGACTGGAATCGGGGTTATCGACGTCGTTCTCGATCGACATCAGCCCTTCCTTACGCACCTTCGCGAGGATCTCGTACAAGAGCGCGAGAAGCTCCATGTACATCGCCTTCGTGTAGGGAGAACCCTTCAGGATCGACGGGACCGTGCGCAAGGTCGCCTTGACGGCCTTCGGCCCGTTGCTCGCCACCAGTGCGCCGATCGCGAGGCCGACGATCGCGAGGTATTCGAACGGCACCCACAGCGCCATCAGGCTGCCGTGGACGGAATAGGTCCCGACCGAGGCCAGAAGAATGACTACATAACCGATAAGCAGAAACACCGGGAGGCCCCTGTTGATTCATCCGCGCAGATGCCGGCGCATCCCGCAAGCTTCTGGCATTTAACGTCCGCGGCCGGTGCAACTTGAGCCCGAAAAACGAAAGGGCCGCCCGCGGTCGCGGCGGCCCCCGAAGATGGCGAAGGACGGCTCAGCCGGCGTCGACAAGCGCAGTCTTCGTCGCGCGACGCGTCTTGCCGGCGCGGGAAGGCATGTTGCAGAGCCCGCAGACGAAATCGTGTGTCGGGTCGTACGCGTGGGCGACGAAATGTCCGCCGCAGCTCTTGCAGGGCGCGAGCTGCAACAGGTCGGCATCGAAGAAGCGGACCAGCGTCCAGGCCCGCGTGAGGCTCAGCACCGGCTCCATCGCCTCGGCTTCGATGTGATCCAGGTAGAGATGGTAGGCCTTGAGGATCGCGTCGAGTCCTTTCAGTCCGGTGCTGCTGCGGAAGAACTCGAAGAAGCCCATGAACAGCGACGCGTGCACGTTCGGCTGCCAGGTGATGAACCAGTCGGTGGAAAACGGCAGCATCCCCTTCGGTGGCGACACCCCGCGGACTTCCTTGTAGATCTTCAGCAAACGTTCCCGGCTGAGCTTCGTCTCGGCTTCGAGCATTTGCATGCGTGCGCCGAGACGAACCATTTCCGCGGCACGTTGAATGTCCTCGGCTTCCTCGATAACGCTCTTGTTCTTCACGTTCTTCTCCTCGACTCGCATCATGCGGACGCGAAATTCGCAGGCTAACGATCCAATTCCTGGACCGGCTTTCCGGCCGCGAGAATTGCGGCGTGCAGGCTCGACGACGCCGCGTCCCGCCCCTTCCCTGCGAGCAGGCCGGTGAGCAGCACATCGTCGAAGCGGAACTTCGGCAGCAGCACTTGGCTGCTCGCCATCTTTACGAGCTTCGCGCTCGACAAACCGATGATCAGTTCGGCAATGTCGTTACCGATCCCCAGGCGGAACATTGCCGTTTCGCGATCGCTGCGGAGCATCTGCTGCGCGAGCATCAGATAAGCCAGGTTCAGTTCCTGGATTTCTGCCTGAAAGTCCGGACGTTGCATATTTACCCCGTGAGGGATCCCTACGGGACGGTAGGGTTCAATTGTGACAAATTGCGACAAAGTTGCCAAGGCAGGCGCCTGTCGCGCCAACCATCCAAACAAACGACTCAGGGAGCCGTCGATCGGGGCGAACGTTTTCATTACCGAGAACGGGGTGCCTTCCGGGGAGCGTCCGGTTCCACTAATAGGAATCGAACCCGACGCTCACGAATTCCACCGACAGCCACCCGATCCCCATGCCCCGCGAGATACGACCTTCGGTCTACCCGAACGCCGACTCGCTCTACTCTGACCTAAGCAATACCTATGCCTATCATTCCCCGGACAACTGGACCGCCTGTCTCGAACATGCGCCCGCAGAGCCGGTCAAGCTAGAATTGATCGTCCCCCAAAAGCCTGCGGCTCCGCCATGAAGTTTTGCTCGAATTGCGGTTCGACCGTCCAATTGCGCGTTCCCGCCGGTGACACGCTGCTCCGCCACACCTGCGTCAGCTGCGGGAGCATCCATTACGAGAACCCCAAGATCGTCGTCGGCGCGATCCCCGAATGGGAAGACCGCATCCTGCTGTGCCGGCGAGCGATCGACCCGCGTCACGGATACTGGACCCTGCCGGCCGGCTTCATGGAAAACTCGGAGACGACCGCGCAGGCGGCGGCGCGGGAGACGCTCGAGGAAGCCTGCGCGCGGATCGAGGTCGGCGACATGTTCACGCTGATCAACGTCCCGCACATCAGCCAGGTGCATATCGTCTACCGCGCGCGCCTGCTCGACCTCGACTTCCGGCCCGGCGAGGAATCGCTCGAAGTGGCGTTGTTTTCGGAGGACGAGATCCCGTGGGACGACATCGCGTTCCGCACGATCAGCCTGTCATTGCGCCGCTTCTTCGAAGACCGCCGCCGCGGCACGTTCCGCTTCCACGAAGAGGACATTACCGCGCCGCCTCCAGACACCATCTGAACCCCGGGCGCGATTGCCGATCCAACGGTTGTGCGCCGTCCGTAGCACGAACCCGGCCGAACGGCTTTTCATCGAGCCGGCGCGCGGGGCACGAACGGACGGAACGACCGACAGGAGGTGAACGTGGTGACCGCTGGCGATGACACTGCAGTCGAATCGGAAAGACGACGAACGTCGCCGCGCGTCAAAGTCGCCGCCGTTCACCACCCCTGGATCCTCACCCTGGACGTGCGCGGCCTACCCCACCGCTGGATCAACTGGCAGGCCGCGTGTCATTACTACGCGCTGGACATGGTCGCGTGGTCGGTCGGGAGCCGCCAGTTCCGATTCGTCGGCGGCATCTCCCGGGCGACCGGCGAGCGCTCTGAGATCACCGCGAACAGCATCATCGCGATCAAGGGACGCAATTATCGCCCCGAGAGCCACAGCATCGTTCCGCCCTTGAACAACCGTGAATTGTTTCACCGCGACAGGTACATCTGCGCATACTGCGGCTACGGCTTTGCCGGTAACGTGCTGACCCGCGAACACATCGTGCCGGTTTCGCAAGGCGGACGGGACGTGTGGATGAACGTCGTGACGGCATGCCGGCCGTGCAACCAGCGCAAGAGCGGGCGCACGCCCGAGCAGGCGCGAATGGCGTTGCTGTATGCCCCTTATGTGCCGAACAAGGCGGAATACCTGATCCTTTGCAACCGCAACATCCTTGTTGACCAGATGGACTTTCTCGCGCGCCACGTGCCGCGCCAGAGCCGCCTCCACCTCCCCTGACCGCTCGTGACGACGACGCAACCGAATCCGGGCTCCGGCGCCCCGAGGCTCGCGCTGACGAACATCCGGAAGGTTTACCCGACCACAGTCGGCGGCCTGCTTCGATACCAGGCTGAAAGTGCCGTGCAGCCCGACCCGTCCACACCGCTCGATCGCCCGGGACATCGCGCGGTCGCACGTTGCGCGCCGTAACGCTGCGGCGTCTTGGCTACAATCCGGGTCGTTTCCGTCGCGGACGATCCAGGGCTACGCAATGACCGTTTCTCCGAGCCTGCGCGCCGTGCGCGGCGCGCTCGTGCACTTTCTCGACGACCCGGGCGACGCCGGCGCCGCCGCCTGCGAGCACGTCGAAGATGGCGTGCTGATCGTGCGGAACGGCCGGGTCGCCGAATCCGGGCCTGCCGCCGACCTGCTCGTGAAGCTGCCCGCGGGCACCCCGGTCGACGACCACCGCGGCAAGCTCGTGCTGCCGGGCTTCATCGACACGCACATCCACTACGCGCAAACCGACGTCGTCGCGAGCTATGGCGAACAACTGCTCGCGTGGCTCGAGAAATACACCTTCCCGGCCGAGCGCCGGTTCGAGGACGCGGCGCACGCGGCCGCGGTCGCCGAGTTCTTCTGCGACGAATTGCTCAAGAACGGCACGACGACCGCGCTCGCGTTCGCGACAGTGCATCCTGCGTCGGTCGACGCGCTGTTCGGCGCCGCCGGGAAACGTGGGATGCGGATGATCGCCGGCAAAGTGCTGATGGACCGCAACTGCCCGGACTTCCTCCGCGACACCGCGGCGAGCGGCTACGCCGAGTCGAAGGCGCTGATCGAGCGCTGGCACGGCCGCGACCGCCTGCTATACGCGATCACGCCGCGCTTCGCACCGACCTCGACGCCGGAGCAGATGCGGCTGGCGGGACGGTTGTACGCCGAGCACCGCGGCGTATATCTGCAGTCGCACGTCGCCGAAAATCCCGGCGAAGTCGCGTGGGCGAAGGAGTTGTATCCCGAAGCGCGCAGCTATCTGGACGTCTACGAACGCTACGGCCAGCTCGGCGCGCGCAGCGTCTATGCTCATTGCATTTTGCTCGACGAGGCGGACCGGGCGCGGATGGCCGCGACCGGGGCGTCGATCAGCTTCTGCCCGACGTCGAATCTGTTCCTCGGCTCCGGCCTGTTCGACCTCGACCGGGCACACGCGGCAGGCGTGCGGGTCGGACTCGGCACCGACATCGGCGCTGGCACGAGCTTCTCGATGCTGCAGACGCTCAACGAGGCGTACAAGGTGCTGCAGCTCCAGGGCCAGCGCCTGTCGCCCGAGCGGGCGTTCTACCTCGCAACGCTCGGCGGGGCACGCAGTCTCTACCTCGACGACCGCATCGGCAGCTTCCGGCCCGGCCGCGAGGCGGATTTCGTCATCCTCGACCCGGCGGCGACCCCCCTCCTCGCCCGCCGCAGCGCCGCCGCCGCAACGATCGCCGAGCGATTGTTCATGCTGATGCTGCTCGGCGACGACCGCGCCGTCGCGGCGACGTACGTGCTCGGTGAGCCGGCGTGGCGGCGCGGCTGACGGCGCCGATCGACCGGCGCGAGCGCCCTTCCTCCGACGAACGTTCCGGCGAGTCGATGAGACTGCCCGGCTTTCAGGTTCGTCCCGCGCAGCGACCGGACGTTTTTTTGCGGGTGAATGATCTACAGGCCCGGGCAATTCTTACGGATCCGCCAAGCCGGTTCACCCGCACCGCCCGGCTACCGTTCCAAGGCCGCAGTGCGCGACTCGCCCGTTGGCGCGCTGCAAGCGGGTGCGCCTGTCGCTTGCCGTGTGCGGGTCCGCGCCCGGGCCTCGCACTTGCGTGAACCGGTCGATGGGCGCCACTGCGCGGGCCCGTCGTGAGGACGAAAAACGCGAAACGGAAGGAGCGACACCATGCTTAAACGCGCGGCCAACATCGTCGGCGCCGTCTTCGTCGCCGTCGGCATTCTCGGCTTCATCGATGCGATAGCGCCCGCCGACGCCGAAGGGAACGCGCTGCTGCTCGGGATCTTCGCGGTGAATCCGATGCACAACACGGTTCACCTGCTGTCCGGGATCCTCGCGCTGTTCGTCGGATTGCGCAGCGAGGAGGCGAGCATGCTGTACTTCCGCGGCCTCGGCCTGATCTACGCGCTCGTCGCGGTGGCCGGCCTCTTCGTCGGACATGGCACTTTGCTCGGCATGGCCCACAACCCGGCGGACCTCGTGCTGCACGCGCTCATCGCCTCCGGGGCGCTCTACCTCGGCTTCGCTCCGCTGCGCCGGGTTGCGTAAGCTTCGGGCGTTCCCGGCCCTCGCCAGAGCGGCGCTGTGCGAGGGTCGAGGCGCAAGCTGCCAGCGTCAGCTTTCGAGCTCGGGCCGCACCTCGAACTGCGCGAGCGCCTCCGGGTTCGCGAGCGCCTCGATGTTCTTCACCGGCCGGCCATGCACGACGTTGCGCACCGCGAGTTCGACGAGCTTGCCGCTCTTCGTGCGCGGGACGTCGGTGACCTGGACGACTCGGGCCGGTACGTGGCGCGGGGTCGCGTTGTCGCGGATCGCCTGTTTGATGCGCGCGACGAGTGCGTCGTCGAGCGTGACCCCCTCGCGCAGCCGCACGAACAGCACGACGCGCACGTCGGTCGGCTCGGACGGCGGCCAGTCCTGGCCGATGACGAGCGACTCGAGCACTTCGGGCAGCTTCTCGACTTGGCGATAGATTTCGGCGGTGCCGATGCGCACGCCGCCAGGGTTCAGCGTCGCATCCGACCGTCCGTAGATGATCACGCCGCCGTGCTGCGTGATCTCGCAGAAGTCGCCGTGGCACCACACGCCTGGGAAGCGCTCGAAGTAGGCGGCGTGGTACTTCGCGCCGTCGGGGTCGTTCCAGAAGCCGATCGGCATGCTCGGGAAGGGCTTGCGGCACACCAGTTCGCCTTTCTCGCCGACGACGGGGCGGCCGTCGTCGTTCCACACTTCGACCGCGAGGCCGAGGCCGACGCACTGGATCTCGCCGCGCCACACCGGCAGCGTGGGGTTGCCGAGCACGAAGCACGACACGATGTCGGTGCCGCCCGAGATCGACGCGAGTTGCACGTCGCGCTTGATCGACGCATAGACGAAGTCGAAGCTCTGCGGGGCCAACGGGCTGCCGGTCGACACCACCGCGCGCAGCGCGGACAGATCGTGCGACTCGGTCGGGCGGACGCTCCCCTTCGCGAGCGTCTCGATGTATTTCGCCGACGTGCCGAAGTGGGTGATGCGTTCGCGCTCGGCGTAGTCCCAGAGAATCCTGCCGTCGTCGACGAAGGGGTTGCCGTCGTAGAGCATCAGCGTCGCGCCCGCGGCGAGGCCGGACACGAGCCAGTTCCACATCATCCAGCCGCAGGTCGTGAAGTAGAAAAGGTTGTCGCCTTCGCGCACGTCGGCGTGGAGCTTGTGTTCCTTCAGGTGCTGCAGCAGCGTGCCGCCCGCGCCGTGGACGATGCATTTCGGCACGCCGGTCGTGCCGGACGAATACATCACGTAGAGCGGATGGTTGAACGGCAGGCGGACGTATTTCGGCTCGGTTCCGCCGAGATGCGGCGCGACGAAGTCGTCGTACGACAGCGCGCCGGGCAGACCCGACAGGTCGAGACTCCGGCCGGCCGCGAGGTAGGGCACGACGACGAGGCGTTGGACGCTCGGCAGTTGCGGGATCAACGCGGCGAGCTTGCCGCGCACGTCGATCGGCTTGCCGTTGTACCAGTAGCCGTCGCACGCGAGCAGCAGCTTGGGTTCGGTCTGACCGAAGCGGTCGAGCACGCCCTGCACGCCGAAGTCCGGCGACGCGCTGGTGAAGACCGCGCCGATGCTCGACGCCGCGAGCATCGCGACGAGCGTCTCGGGCATGTTCGGCATGAACGCGGCGACGCGGTCGCCCTGCTCGACACCCAGCGCGCGCAGCGCCGCGGCGAAGCGCGCGACTTCGATGCGTAGCTCCGCGCGCGTCATGCGCCGCTCGAGCTTGTCCTCGCCGCGGAACACCAGCGCCTGCGGGTTGCCGCTGTCGCGCAACAGGTTCTCGGCGAAGTTCAGCCGCGCGTCGGGGAACCACGTTGCGCCGGGCATCCGTTCCGCGTCGATCAGGCCGCGCTCGCCCTGCTCGCCGACGACGCCGCCGAATTCCCACACCTCGCGCCAGAACGCGACCGGCGAATGGATGGACCAGTCGTGCAGCGCCGTGTAATCGGCGAGCGGCAGGCCGGTCGCGGCACGCGCGCGTTCGGTGAAGGCAGTGATGCCGGCGACGGCGATCTGTGCCTCGCTCGGGCTCCACAGCGGAGCGTCCTCGAATTCGTTCTGCGTCATTTTCTTTTCCGTCTCCTCGGTTATCCGCCCGGCAATCGATTTCGACCGTCCGCGCTGAGCTCGCGTCAATACAACGGTCCGGCCGCCTGCGCGACGGAGTGCGTCGGCACGCCCTGGTCCACCGCCGCGCCCTGTTGCGCCGCGAGCGCCCGACGAAATCCGTCACGTTGCTGCAGGCGCTGCCAGTACGCGAGCGTGGCCGGCTTGAAGCGCTCCCCGAGCCCAATGTCGTCGGCGAGCAGCAGCGCGTAGCCGACCGACACGTCGGCCGCGGTGAAGCGACCGGCGCACAGGTACTCGCGGGACTCGAGCAGCGGCTCGAGCGTGCGCAGGCGCGACAGGAACCAGCGCGTGTAGTCTTCGGCCGCCTGAGGCAGCCGGCGTTCCTCAGGCTCGAAGCGGCTGTAGCGCAGGATCAGCGTCTGCGGGAAGGTCAGCGTCGCCTCGCCGAAATGCAGGAAATTCAGATACGGTCCGAACTCCGGCTCGTCGGTCTCAACATTGAGTTGCCGCGGGGAATGGCGCGCGGCGAGGTACTGGCAGATCGCCACGGACTCGGTCATCCGCGTCGCGCCGTCGAAAAACGCCGGAATCGTGCCGAGCGGATTCACGTCGAGATACGCCTCGGCATCGCGCCGCGGCGGAAACGGCAGGACCTTCAGCGCGTACGGCAGGCCGAGTTCTTCGAGCATCCACAGCGGGCGGAAAGAGCGGGCACTCAAGCAGTGGTACAGCGTCATCGTCATGGGTTGGGGCTCCCGGCCAGGTCGTGGTATGCGTCCGGCAACCGAGCACCGTTGGGCCTTCGACCGGTCCAGCACCAACGGTGGTATTCAGTTGCCGATTCAATTACGGAACCAAGTTCTTTGTTTTCGGGCGCGGCAGGCGCGGCCCCCGCGGTGGCTATTTTGCGCGGCGGCCGGCGAGCAACGCCCGTGAAACGCGCGACGCCGGCTCGCGTCCGAGCACCTCGCTGATCCACGCCCCGGCGTCGACGAGCCGGTCGAGATCGACTCCGGTGCCGATCCCGAGCCCGTTCATCAGCCAGACGACGTCCTCGGTCGCGACGTTCCCCGACGCGCCCTTCGCGTACGGGCAGCCGCCGAGGCCGGCAACCGACGCGTCGAACACCGCGACGCCGAGTTCGAGCGACGCGTAGATGTTCGCGATCGCCATGCCGTAGGTGTCGTGGTAGTGGCCGGCGAGCCGCGCGACCGGCACGCGTCGCATCGCGGCTTCGAGCATCCGCTGCGTCTTGCCCGGCGTGCCGGTGCCGATCGTGTCGCCGAGGCTGACCTCGTAGCAACCCATCTCGAACAGCGTGCCCGCGACGAGCGCGACCGCGTCGGGGCGAATCTCGCCTTCGTACGGGCAGCCGAGCACGCACGACACGTAGCCGCGCACCTTGACGCCCGCGGCCTTCGCCGCATCCATCACCGGCTCGAAGCGCTCGAGCGACTCGGCGATCGAGCAGTTGATGTTCTTCTGGCTGAAGGATTCGGACGCCGCGCCGAACACCGCGACCTCGTCCGCGCCGGCCGCGAGCGCCGCTTCGAAGCCTTTCAGGTTCGGCGTCAGCACCGGGAAGTCGAGGCCGGGCCTGCGCGTGACGCGCGCCATGACCTCCGCGTTGTCGCCCATCTGCGGCACCCACTTCGGCGACACGAAGGACGTCGCTTCGATCGCCGTCAGTCCCGCGTCGGCGAGCCGCGCGATCAGTTCGACCTTGGTATCGGTCGCGACGACCCGCTTCTCGTTCTGCAGGCCGTCGCGCGGTCCGACCTCGACGATCTTCACCGTCTTCGGCAGGTTCATTTCAATCTCCTCACCCACTCACGCGGTCTGCGCGTCGTCGAGCCCGAGCTCGCGCTTCATCTGCTCGCGGATCTGGAATTTCTGGATTTTGCCGG
Source organism: Aromatoleum sp. (assembly GCF_036675785.1). Lineage (NCBI taxonomy): Bacteria > Pseudomonadati > Pseudomonadota > Betaproteobacteria > Rhodocyclales > Rhodocyclaceae > Aromatoleum > Aromatoleum sp. The sequence goes on along the minus strand of NZ_JAKFEF010000053.1, from coordinate 73,939 downwards.
TTACGGTCATCGGGAAGCTGTCGACGAACTTGATGTAGCGCGGCACCTTGTAATGCGCGATCTGGCCCTTGCAGAACGCCTTGACCTCGTCGGCGGTCAGCTCTTCGCCTTCGCGCACGATGATCCACGCGCACAGCTCCTCGCCGTATTTCTGGTCCGGCACGCCGACGACCTGCACATCGAGGATTTTCGGATGGCGGTAGAGGAACTCCTCGATCTCGCGCGGATACAGGTTCTCGCCGCCGCGGATCACCATGTCCTTGATGCGGCCGACGATGTTGCAGAAGCCTTCGTCGTCGATCGTCGCGCGGTCGCCGGTGTGCATCCAGCCGGCGGCGTCGACCGCGTCCTTCGTCTTGTCCGCGTCGTCCCAGTAGCCGAGCATCACGGAGTAGCCGCGCGTGCACAGCTCCCCGGCGACGCCGCGCGGCACGATGCGGCCTTCGTTGTCGACGATCTTCACTTCGAGATGCGGCTGGATGCGTCCGACCGTCGATACGCGGCGTTCGATCGGATCGTCGGTGCCGCTCTGGAAGCTCACCGGCGACGTCTCGGTCATGCCGTACGCAATCGTGACCTCGCGCATGTTCATCCGGTCGATGACGCGCTTCATGACTTCGGTCGGGCACGGGCTGCCGGCCATGATGCCGGTCCTGAGGCGCGACAGGTCGAAGTCTCCGAAGCGCGGGTGGTCGAGCATCGCAATGAACATCGTCGGTACACCGTAGGCGGCGGTGCAACGTTCCTCGGCGAGGGTTTCGAGCACCGCGACCGGCTCGAACGCCTCGGACGGGTAGACCATCGTCGCGCCGTGCGTGAGGCAGCCGAGGTTGCCCATCACCATGCCGAAGCAGTGGTACAGCGGCACCGGGATGCACAGTCGGTCACCTTCGACGAGGCGGATCGCTTCGCCGACGAAATAGCCGTTGTTCAGGATGTTGTGATGCGACAGCGTCGCACCCTTCGGTTGGCCGGTCGTTCCCGACGTGAACTGGATGTTGATCGGATCGTCGAACTGCAGCCTTTCACCGCGTACCGACAGCTCGACGAGTTCGTCGCGCGACGGCGGCGCGAGGAGGTCGTCGAAGCTCAGCGTGCCGGGCGTTCTCTCGGCCCCCATGCGGATCACGAAATTCAGCGTCGGCAGCTTCGCGGCTTCGAGTGCCCCGGGCTCGCAGTCCCGGATCTCCGGCGCGAGGTCGGCGAGCATCGCGAGGTAGTCGCTCGATTTGAATGACGGCGACAGGATTAGTGCGCGGCAGCCGACCTTGTTGAGCGCATATTCGAGCTCGCTGCGACGGTAGGCCGGGTTGATATTGACGAGCACGAGGCCGGCTTTCGCGGTCGCGAACTGCGTCAGCGTCCATTCGAGGTTGTTCTGCGACCAGATGCCGACGCGGTCGCCGGGCGCGAGCCCGAGGCGCGTCAGCGCGCACGCGAGCGCGTCGACTTTCGCCTTCAGCTCCGCGTAGGTCAGCCGAACATTCTGGTGGCGCACGACGAGCGCCTCGCGCTGTGCGTGGCGCGCGCAGGCCTCATCGAAAAAGCGCCCAATCGTCCGGCCGATCAGCGGCTTGCCGGACGCGCCGTGGACATAGCTCAACTGGTTCATCGTGTCTCTCTCCGATGTTCGAGATTTGAATGTTCTTGTTGCGTTACCTGGGCGCGTAGGTCGGACTGAGGGAAGCGATGTCCCACCTCGTCCCCCAAATTGCGCATGCGCCAAGTTCGGCGTCGGCCTTCGCCTTCGGCTCACGCCGACCTGCCGTTCGCCCTCCTCGGCGCTGCGCGGCACGCTTCCGTTTCCGCTCCGGTCAGTCCTTCGTCGGCTCGAACTCGACGAGTTCCGCGCCGTCCCCGACCTGGTCGCCGACCACATAACGGAACGCCTTCACCGTTCCCGCAGCCGGCGCGTTGATCGTGTGCTCCATCTTCATCGCTTCGAGGATCAGCAGCGGCGCGCCCTTCGCGACTTTCGCGCCGGCTTCGGCGAGCAGCGCGATGACCTTGCCGGGCATCGGCGCGAGCAGCCCGCCTTCGGCGCCGCCGCCTTCGCCCGAGAAGTGCAGCGGGTCGACGTTCGCGAATTGCCAGCTGCGGCCGTGCAGGAACACGTGGCGCATGCGGCCGGCCGAAATCACCGTCGCGTCCATCCGCGTCCCGTCGAGCTCGACGCGCATCCCGCCGTGCGCATTGAGGCGCCCGCGCGCTTCGGCCGGGTGGCCGTCAACCGTCAGCGTGTAGCGGTCGCCGCGGTACGCGACCTGGACCGTCTTCTGTGCCTCGCCGAGCCGGAAGATCAGCGCGCGATTCGCGGTCGAATTCAGGCGCCAGCCGTCGCGCACGTGCCACGGCGACACCGGATCGCTGCCGCGACGGGATTCGTCTTCGGCGCGCAGGTTCTCGCGCAGCAGCTCGGCGAGCGCGGCGACGAAATACACCTCGGCCGGCGGCGTCTCGCCCTCGGGGAAGAGATAGGCCTTCTCGCGCTCGATCAGCCCGGTGTCGAGGTCCGCACCGGCAAACGCCGGGCACGCCGTGAGGCGGGACAGGAACTCGATGTTGTTTGCGACGCCGACGACGCGGTAGTCGGCGAGCGCTTGCAGCATCCGCGCGAGCGCCTGGTCGCGGTTCTCGTCCCAGACGATCAGCTTCGCGATCATCGGGTCGTAGAACGGGCTGATCTCGTCGCCCTCCTCGACGCCGGTGTCGACGCGCACGTGCAGCCCTTCGGCCGGGGGTGCCAAGTGCAGCAGCTTGCCGGTCGAGGGCAGGAAGCCTTTCGCCGGATCTTCCGCGTAAATCCGCGCTTCAAGCGCATGACCGCGGATCTGCAACTGTTCCTGCGCGAGCGGCAGCAGCTCGCCGGCGGCGACGCGCAGCTGCCACTCGACGAGGTCGAGCCCGGTGATCATCTCGGTGACCGGATGCTCGACCTGCAGCCGCGTGTTCATCTCCATGAAGTAGAACGTGCCGTCCTGGTTCGCGATGAACTCGACGGTGCCGGCGCCGACGTAGCTGACGGCCTTCGCCGCCTCGACCGCGGCCTTGCCCATCGCCGCACGGCGCTCCGGCGTCATGCCGGGCGCGGGCGCTTCCTCGAGGACCTTCTGATGACGGCGCTGCACCGAGCAATCGCGCTCGAAGAGGTACACGCAGTTGCCGTGCGTGTCGCCGAACACCTGGATCTCGATGTGGCGCGGGCGGGTCACGTATTTCTCGACCAGCACGTGCTCGTCGCTGAAGCTGGAGGCCGCCTCGCGCTTGCACGAGGCGAGGGCCGCCTCGAAGTCGTCGGACTTCTCGACGAGGCGCATGCCTTTGCCGCCGCCGCCGGCCGCGGCCTTGATCAGTACCGGATAGCCGATCCTGTCGGCCTGCTCGTGCAGGAAGCCCGGCTCCTGGTTGTCGCCGTGATAGCCCGGCGTCAGCGGCACGCCCGCCTGCTCCATCAGCTTCTTCGCTTCGGATTTCGAGCCCATCGCGCGGATCGCCGACACCGGCGGGCCGATGAAGACGATGCCTTCGCGCTCGCACGCGTCGCAGAAGACCTCGTTCTCGGACAGGAAGCCGTAGCCGGGGTGGATCGCCTGCGCGCCGGTCTGCTTCGCGGCGGCGATAATGCGGTCGATGACGAGATAGCTTTCCTTCGCCGCCGCTGGCCCGATCAGCACGGCCTCGTCAGCGAGGCGCACGTGGCGGGCGTTCGCGTCGGCCTCGGAGTAGACCGCGACGGTTCGGATACCCATCCTGCGAGCCGTCTTGATGACTCGGCAGGCGATTTCACCGCGGTTGGCGATCAGGATCTTTTCAAACATGGGTGCCTCCCGCGGCGAAATCGCCTGAGCATGCTGCGCATGCGAGGCGATGTGGCTTCGCCGCTGCGGCGCTGCGCGCCTGGTCGCCTCTATTTGCGATGAGGATCTTTTCGAACATTGTTGTCTCCTCCCCTTACATCCGGAACAGGCCGAACTTCGTCTGCGGGATCGGCGCGTTCAGCGTCGCAGACAGCGAGAGTCCGAGCACGCGCCGGCTCTGCGCCGGGTCGATGACGCCGTCGTCCCACAGGCGGGCGGTCGCGTAGTACGGGTGGCCCTGCACTTCGTACTGCTCGCGGATCGGCGCGCGGAAGGCTTCCTCGTCTTCCTTGCTCCACGTGCCGCCCTTCGCCTCGATGCCGTCACGGCGCACCGTCGCGAGCACGCTCGCGGCCTGCTCGCCGCCCATCACCGAGATGCGCGCGTTCGGCCACATCCACAGGAAGCGCGGGCTGTACGCGCGGCCGCACATGCCGTAGTTGCCGGCGCCGAACGAGCCGCCCATGATCATCGTCAGCTTCGGCACCTGCGTCGTCGCGACCGCAGTGACCATCTTCGCGCCGTCCTTCGCGATGCCGGCATTCTCGTACTTGCGGCCGACCATGAAGCCGGTGATGTTCTGCAGGAAGATCAGTGGGATGCCGCGCTGCGAGCACAGCTCGATGAAATGCGCGCCCTTCTGCGCTGACTCGCCGAACAGGATGCCATTGTTCGCGACGATGCCGACCGGGTAGCCGTAGAGCTGCGCGAAGCCGGTGACGAGCGTCGTGCCGTAGCGCGACTTGAATTCGTCGAAGCGCGAGCCGTCGACGACGCGCGCGATGACTTCGCGGACGTCGTAGGGCTTGCGGGTGTCGCTCGGGATGATCCCGTAGATCTCGTCCGGGTCGTACAGCGGCTCTTCGCCGCCGCCGAGGTTCATCTCCACCGGCTTCGTGCGATTCAGGTTCGAGACGATGCGGCGCGCGATGTAGAGCGCGTGCGCGTCGTTCTCGGCCAGATGGTCGGCGACGCCGGAGACGCGCGTATGCACGTCGCCGCCGCCGAGGTCCTCGGCGCTGACGACCTCGCCGGTCGCCGCCTTCACGAGCGGCGGACCACCGAGGAAGATCGTGCCCTGGTTCTTGACGATCACCGTCTCGTCGCTCATCGCCGGCACGTACGCGCCGCCGGCGGTGCACGAGCCCATCACGACCGCGATCTGCGGGATGCGCATCGCGGACATGTTCGCCTGGTTGAAGAAGATGCGGCCGAAATGCTCGCGGTCGGGGAACACCTCGTCCTGCGTCGGCAGGTTAGCGCCACCGGAATCGACTAGGTAGATGCACGGCAAGTTGTTCATCTGCGCGATTTCCTGCGCGCGCAGGTGCTTCTTCACCGTCATCGGGAAGTAGCTGCCGCCTTTCACCGTCGCGTCGTTCGCGACGATCATGCATTCGAGCCCTTTTACGCGACCGATGCCGGCGACGACGCCCGCGGACGCGGCCTCGTTGTCGTACATGCCGTACGCGGCCATCTGGCCGATCTCGAGGAAGGGCGTGCCCGGGTCGAGCAAGTGATTGACGCGGTCGCGCGGCAGCAGCTTGCCGCGCGCGGTGTGCTTGTCGCGCGCGGCCGCACCGCCGCCGAGCGACACTTCCGCGGCTTTCTCGCGCAGGTCAGCGACGAGGCTTTTCAGCGCCTCGGCGTTCGCCCGAAACTCCGGGCTGCGGGTGTTGATGTTCGACTTGAGGACCGTCATCACTCCGTCTCCGAGAACAGCTCGCGGCCGATCAGCATGCGGCGGATTTCGCTCGTGCCGGCGCCGATCTCGTACAGCTTCGCGTCGCGCCACAGGCGGCCGACCGGGTATTCGTTCGTGTAGCCGACGCCGCCGAGCGTCTGGATCGCCTCGCCCGCCATCCACGTCGCCTTCTCGGCCGAATACAGGATCGCGCCGGCGGCGTCCTTGCGCAGCGTCCGCGCGTGGTCGAGCCGGTCGCAGGCCTGGCCGACCGCATACACGTAAGCGCGCGTCGCCATCCACGTCGAGTACATATCGGCGAGCTTGCCCTGCATCAGCTGGAAGTCGCCGATCGGCTGGTTGAACTGCTTGCGCTCGTGCAGGTAGGGCACGACCGCGTCCATGCACGCGGCCATGATTCCGAGCGGGCCGCCGCACAGCACTGCGCGCTCGTAGTCGAGGCCGCTCATCAAAACTTTGACCCCGTTGCCGACGCCGCCGAGCACGTTCTCCTCCGGCACTTCGACGTCGTCGAAGAACAGCGGAAAGGTGTTCGAGCCGCGCATGCCGAGCTTGTCGAGGTGCGTGCCGTGGCTGAAGCCTTTCATGCCCTTCTCGACGATGAACGCGGTGATGCCGCGCGGGCCGGCGTCGAGGTCGGTCTTCGCATAGACGACGAGCGTGTCCGCGTCGCCGCCGTTCGTGATCCACATCTTCGCGCCGTTGAGCACATAGCGGTCGCTACGCTTGTCGGCCCGGAGCTTCATCGACACGACGTCGGACCCGGCGTTCGGCTCGCTCATCGCGAGCGCGCCGACGTGCTCGCCGGAAATCAGCTTCGGCAGGTACTTCATCTTCTGCACCGCGTTGCCGTTGCGGCGAATCTGATTCACGCACAGGTTCGAATGCGCGCCGTACGACAGGCCCACCGACGCCGACGCGCGCGAGACTTCCTCCAGCGCGACGATGTGCGCGAGGTAGCCCATGTTCGTGCCGCCGTATTCCTCCTCGACGGTCATCCCGTGCAGGCCGAGCTCGCCGAGCTTCTTCCACAGGTCGGCGGGGAACTCGTTGACCCGGTCGATCTCGCCTGCGCGCGGCGCGATCTGGTCGGCGGCGAAAGCCTGCACCGTGTCGCGCAGCATCTCTATGGTTTCGCCGAGGTTGAAGTTCAGGCTCGGAATGTTCATCGGGGTCTCCTCGTTCCTTGTCGATGGCGTTGTTTCGGGACGTCGCTCGAACCAGTATGGACGGCGCGCGGCGAATCGTCGTGGCCCCGCAAGAGTAGGCTGCATAACGAGGCACCAGGCGCCAACGTGGTTGCAAATCCTGCCAACGTCTCCTTATCATCGCGGCATGACGGCGACACTTCCCCCGATTGCCGACCCGACGCACGGTGCGGCGGCGACGCCAATCGCGTTCATTCGTGCGATCGTCGCGGCGTACCGACGCTACGGTATCAATCCTGCCAATGCGCTGCGGCAGGCGCAGATTCCGCCGGCGGCGCTCGACGATGCGGGTGCGCGCGTGACGGCCGCGCAGATGGAGCTGATCTCCGCGGTCGCAATGCAGGAGCTCGACGACGAGGCGCTGGGGTGGTTCTCGCGGCGGCTGCCGTGGGGCTCGTACGGGATGCTGTGCCGCGCGTCGATCACCTCGCCCGACCTCGGCGTCGCGGTCAAGCGCTGGTGCCGCCACCATCGGCTGCTCACCGACGACATCATGCTGCACCTCGACGCACAGCGCGACGTCGCCCACGTGCGGATCGAAGTGCGCCGTTACCTCGGCGAGATGCACGAGTTCTGCCTCGTGACGATCCTTCGCTACCTGCTCGGCTACGCGTGCTGGGTCGTCGACTCGCGCATCCCGCTGCTCGGCGCACGCTTCCCCTTTCCACCGCCGCCGCACCATTCCGTCTATCCGCTGCTGTTCCAGGGGCCGGTGCACTTCGACGCCGAACAGGCCGGGATCAGCTTCGACGCACGCTACCTGCGCCTACCGCTGCGGCGCGACGAGGCGGCGCTGCAGCAGATGCTGCGCCGCGCGCTGCCTCTGACGGTGCTGCAGTACCGCCGCGACCGCCTGCTCGTGCAACGCGTACGCCACCTGCTGCACGAACGCCTCGACGAAGGCGCGACCGCCGAGACGCTCGCCGAGCGGCTGCACCTGTCGCCACGCACGCTGCACCGCCAGCTCGAGGAAGAAGGCGCGTCGGTGCAGCAGTTGAAGGACGAAGCGCGCCGCGAGCGGGCCGTCGATCTGTTGAACCGCACGAACCGGTCGGTCAAGCAAATCGCACTCGCGGTCGGCTTCCGCAACGAAAAGAGTTTCGCGCGAGCGTTCCGGCAATGGACCGGCGCGTCGCCGAGCGTGTTTCGCGAAAAGCGGCTCGGCGGCGCTACCGGGCGCGGCTGACGCCGGGACAGCGCCTCACGGCCGCCGACCCCCAGGCCGACCCCGAGGCCGGCCCACCGCGGGATCAGGCTGCGACGGCGTCGACTTCGAAATGACCCACTGCGCGTTGCAGCGCACCCGCCAAGACCGCGACGCTCTGCGCGGCGGCAGCCGTCTGGCGCGTGGCTTCGCTGTTCTCTTCGGACATCTCGTTGATACGCGCGACATTCATCGCGACTTCGTTGCTCGCGGCGCTCTGCTCCTTGAGCGCGAGCGAAATCTCACGTACCGCGTGGACGACGCCGGCCGCGCCGCCTTTGATACTGGTGATCGCTTCGCCGGCCTGGTTCGCCAGCGTGACGCCCTGGTTCGCTTGGCGGACGCCAGTTTCCATGCTGCCGACGGCGCTGCGCGTGCCGTTCTGGATCGTGTCGATCATCGCCGCGATTTCGCGCGTCGACTGACTGGTACGCTCGGCGAGCTTGCGCACTTCGTCGGCGACGACCGCGAAACCGCGCCCCTGCTCGCCGGCGCGCGCCGCTTCGATCGCCGCGTTCAACGCGAGCAAATTCGTCTGGTCGGCGATTTCCTGGATGACGTTGATGATCGCCGAGATTTCACCGGACTTCTGCTCCAGTTCGCCGATGACGTGCGCCGAGCGGGCGACCGTCTGCGCGATGTTGGCCATTTCGGCGACCGCGCCATGGATCACGTCGCTGCCCTGGTCGGACAAGCTGCCGGCCTGCCGCGAGATGCTCTCGGCGTCGGCCGCGCTCGCCGACACCTGCTCGATGCTCACCGTCATCTGCTCGATCGCCGCCGCGACTCCCGCCGCGGCATTGCTTTGCTCGGCCGAACTCGCGGCGACCTGGGTGGACGCGGCCGACAGCAGATCCGCGGCGCCGTGCAGTTCGTCGGCGCCGGCGCGGATTTTCGTGACGGTCGCCGACAGCGCGTCGCGCATCGTGCGCAGCGACGCGAGCAACTGCCCGATCTCATCGCGCCCCCCCGGCGGAATCGCGCCGTCCAGATTCCCCTGCGCAATCCGGTCCGCGATCCCTACGGCCTGCTGCAGCGGGCGCGTGATCGACCGGATGACCCAGGTCGCGATCGCGACGCCGAAGAGCACGCCGGCGACGATCATCCCGACCGTCACCGCGCGCGTCGACGCAAATTCGGCCGTCGCCCCTTCGAACTGCTGCGCACCGGCCTGCGCCTGCATGTCCATCAGCCCGCGCACCGCGCGCACCGCGTCGTTGTATTTCTCGCCGGCGCCGCTCGCTTTCATGATTTCCGAGGCCTTGTCGCGGTCGCCGCCGCGGACCGCTTCGATGACGTCGGCGCGGGCGGCGACGTAGCTGCCCCATCCGTCGTCGATCCGCGCAATCATCCCTTTTTCCTCGGCGGACATCGGGAGCGCGAGCAGGGCGCTGCGCTTCTCGCCGAGCGCGGTGTCCAGGCGCGGGATCTCGCCCAGGCGCTTGTCGACTTCGGCCGCGTTCTCGGCGGCATTCGCCGCGCCGAGCACCAGCACGCGGATGGTGTGCATGTCGTCGAGGGCGGACCCGAGCAGCACGAGCGGAACGACGCGGTTGTCGTAGACCGACTTGAGCCGGGCATTGGAACCCGCCATGCCCTGCAGCCCGGCAAGGCCCGTCACGACGAGGAGCGTCACGAGGGCGCCGATGAGCACGGCGAGGCGGGTGCTGATTTTCGAGTTCTTGAACATCGTTCGTAATCCTTCGAAGGGGACGGGGGACGCGGAATCGATCGAGCGCGGCGGCACGGCAGAACGACTTTCAGCCTTGCGCGTCGCGCTGCTGTAGAAGCGCGGCGAACGCATCGGCGGCGAGCGGCGGACTGAAGTAGAAGCCCTGCATTTCGTCGCAGCCCTGCCCGCGGAGGAAATCCAGCTGTTCGATACGTTCGACGCCTTCGGCGACGACGCTCAGGCCGAGGCTGTGCGCGAGTGAGATCACGGCGCAGCTGATCGCGGCGTCGGCGCGGTCGGTCGTGATGTCCTGCACGAACGAGCGATCAATCTTCAGCGCATCGATCGGGAAGCGCTTGAGCCGGTTCAAGCTGGAGTAGCCGGTCCCGAAGTCGTCGAGCGACAGCCGCAGCCCGACCGCCTTGAGCTCGTGCATCGTGTCGATCGCCGAATTCGGATCGTCCATCAGCATGCTTTCGGTCAGCTCGAGCTCGAGCAGGCCGGGGTCGAGTCCATGCTCTTCGAGGATCCGCGCGACGAGATCCGGCAGGTTTTCCTGGCGGAACTGGCAGGCCGACAGGTTGACCGCCATGCGCACCGGCGGGAGCCCGCGGTCTATCCATGCCCGGCTCTGCGCGCACGCGGCGCGCAGCACCCACTCGCCGATCGGCACGATGATCCCGGTTTCCTCCGCGAGCGGAATGAACTTCCCCGGCGGCACCATGCCGAGCTGCGGGTGGCGCCAGCGGATCAGCGCTTCGGCGCCGACGACGCGCTGCGAAGCGACGTCGATCTGCGGCTGGAAATGCAGCACGAACTCGGCGTTTTCCACCGCGCGCCGCAGCTTGCCGCCGAGCGCGATGCGCTCGCCCGCGTTCGCATTCATCTCCGCCGCGTAGAACTGGAAGTTATTGCGCCCGCGCGCCTTGGCGCGGTAGAGCGCGGTGTCGGCGTTCATCAGCAGCGTCTGCACGTCGCTGCCGTCGCGCGGGCACAGACTCACGCCGATGCTCGACGAGACGTAAAGCTCGTTGTCCTCGAGCAGGTAGGGACTGACCATCGCGCCCTGGATCCGCCCGATCGCGGAAACGACCTGGGCTTCGCTATCGACGTCCTGCAGCACGACGACGAATTCGTCGCCGCCGAGCCGCGCGACAGTGTCGTGGTCACGCACGCAGGACGCCAGCCGCTCGGCGACGGCCATCAGCAGCCGGTCGCCGACGTTGTGGCCGAGGCTATCGTTGACGTATTTGAAATGGTCGAGGTCGATGAATAGGATCGCCGCCGTGCGCCGGTTCCGCTGCGCGTTCGCGATCGCCCGCCGGAGCCGGTTGATCAGCAGATTGCGGTTCGGCAGGCCCGTCAGGCTGTCGTGGCTCGCCTGGTATTCGAGCCGCTCCTCGTAATGCTTGCGCTCGGTCACATCGTTCATCACGAGCAGGCAGTACCTGGCGTCCCCGTCCGGCTCGCGCATCGGCGCGAGCGACACCTCGTTCCAGAACAGCGTACCGTCTTTGCGGTAGTTGCGCAGCAGCGCGACCGTTTCCTCGCGGCGGCGCAGGGCGTCCTCCAGTTCCGCCACCGCCGGCTGATCGACGTCGTCGCCGAGCAGGAAGCGGCCGTTGCGCCCGACTGTTTCGGCCGACGAATAACCCGTCATGCGCTCGAACGCCGGGTTGACGTAAAGGATCGGCGTGGCGAGCGACGACAGATCGGCGATCGCGATGCCGTTGCTGCTCGATTCGACCGCCCAGTTGCGCAGCCGCAGCGTTTCCGCGGTGCTCTTCTGCTGCACCGCGGTGCGCAGCGACCCGATGCCGTATGCCAAGTTTTCCGCGAGTTTCGCGAGCAGATCGACTTCCTCGTCGTCGAACGCGTCGATCTCGCCGGCGTAGATCGCCAGCACGCCGAGGACCTGCCCGTCCTTGCACAGCGGCAGCCCGACGCAGGCGAGATAGTCGCGCGCGAGCGCTTCGTGGTTGTTCGCGAAGTCGTGCTGGCGTGCGATGTCGTTGACGGCCACCGGCCGCGCCGTGCGCAGCGCTTTGCCGATCGGACCGATTTCGCGCACGCTGCTGTCCCAGCGAATATCCAGCGTCGCGAGGTAGCCCTGCTCGTAGCCGGCACACGCGACCGGCCGCACGCTCTTGCGCTCGTCCTGCTCGGCATAGCCGACCCAGGCGAACCGGTAGCCGCCGACGCGGGTAATCGTGTCGCACAGCCGTCGCAGCAGTTCGCTTTCGTCGCCGATCCGGACCAGCGCTTCATCGCACAGCGTCATCAGCCGCAGGGTGCGGTTCAGCCGCTCCAGCACCCGCTCGGCGCGCTTGCGCTCGGTGAGGTTCTCCTTCACGGCGACGAGGTGCGTGACCTGCCCGTCGCTGTCCTTGATCGGCGAAGCGACCATGTGCTCCCAGTACAGATCGCCGTTCTTCTGCCGGTTCAGCAGTTCGCCGCGCCAGACTTCGCCGCTCCTCAGCGTTCCCCACAACTCCCGATAAACGCCGCCCGGCGTGTTGCCCGACGCAAAAATGTTCGGCGACTGGCCCAGCACTTCGCTCGGCGCGTAGCCGGTGATGCGGGTCACGCTCGGATTGACGTATTCGATGCGCCCCTTCGGGTCGGTAATCACGACCAGCGAGGGGCTCTGCTCGATCGCGCGCGACAGCACGCGCAGGTGCTCGACCGAACGCCGGCGTTCGGTGACGTCGCGGGTCACGCTGACGATGACGCCTTCCTCGCCGCCGGCCGGCGGCAGCAGCACCGCCTGGGTGTCCACCCAGCGGCGCGTGCCGCCGAGCCCGACGAGCTCGAATTCGAGCGCGACCGGATCGTGCTCGGAAATCTCGCGCGACAGCCGCTGCAGCGCGGGATAGTGCCGCTTCGGAACGAGCTCGAGGAAAGGCTTGCCGACGACGTCCCCGGCTCGCCCGGCTTCGAGCATCGCGAGCCCGGAGCGGTTGATGCTCAACAGCCGCCCGTCGGCGCCGATCAGCGCGACGCAGTCGGGCACCGTATCGACGATCGTCTGCAACAGGCTTTCGCGGCTCTCGAGCTGGCGCCGGTCGAATTCGATGCGCTGCATGTGGCGCTCGGTCTGTTCGGCGAGCCGGTTCAGGTCGGCGGCGAGTTGCCCGATCTCGCCGTGGACCGCCGTCCCGAGCCGCGGCGAATAGTCGCCCGCGGCAAAATGCCGGCTGACCGCCGACAGGTCGCGCAGCGGCACGATGATGGAGCGCCGGACCGCGAGCAGCGCCAGACCGAGGAGCAATGCATCGAGCACGACCAGCAGGCGCATGAACGTGAGCGCCTCGCGCTCTTCGTCGTTGGCGTGCTGCGTCAGGCCCGCGACGACCGCCTCGAGATTGCTCAGCAGGATCGCCGAGTCGTTGGTCATGTGCTCGAGATCGACCGGCACGGCGCGAATCGGACCGGCGCCGAGCAGCGATTCGATATCCATCTCGTAGTCGACCCAGGTCTCGCGCACGACGCGCAGCGCACCGACAATCGCCGGGGGGGACGGGCGCACGTCGTAACCGAATGCATGGCCGCCCCGTTCGAGCGCTTCCAGTCCGCTCTCGAAATCCCGCACCGCGCCCTCGACTTCCGCCGCCCCCGCGCGCCCTTGCAGCACGAGCAGCGCCTGGAAGGCGACACGCTGGCTCAGCATCCGCATGCGTCCGGCGACGTTGATCGTGTCGGCGACGCGGTGCAGCTTGTTCAGCAGGCCGTCGATGACTGTCGCGTTGGTGATCGTGAGCGACAGGAAAATGACGAACGCGACCGCGAACTTGGCGCCCAGACTCGGCCGGAGAAACATGTTCGACATCGGGGTGCTCGCTGAAGAAAGGTGTTTCATCGACCGCTTCAATGGAACGACGATGCGCGGACTTCGACCGGAACGTTCCCGCGCATGTCAACTATCGCGCCCGACGAGGGTGCGTAGCCGCCTGCGGGCTTCGGAGGAGACGCGTCGCCCGCATGCGCTGCTCCCCTCTACGACGTTCTGCTTGGGAAGCGGAACGCCGCCTGAATCAATTTTGTAAATATATATGTTTTTCCCATCTTTGCGGTGTGTGAAATTACCGCCCCGCACGCAAGGGGTATCACGTATGCCGAGAAGCGGGTGACGCAGCCGCCGGCCCGCCGCGCGTTCCCTACAACGTCGCCGACGCAATCCTTCTCAGCCGGTTCCGCGCGGTCTGGACGAGCGATTTGTTTCGCCAGGAGCCCCAGCACAGGTGAACGCCGACCGTACGCTCGTCCGCGGCGGCCGAGATCTTGAAGCGGTCGAAATCGGGGTAGAGCACCGGCGACGGAAGGATCCGGACGTCGCTCGAAAAATGCCGGTTCGCGTCCAGAAACAGCGTCAGCGCGTGCGGGCCGCTCATGAACACGACGTCGGATTCGCCGGCGCCGAATCGCGCGAAAATGCTCCGCACGAACTCCAGCCAGACCGGAAAACCCTTTTCGGAACACATGATCGCGTTGCCGAGCTTCGGGCGGCCGAGCGCGACATTCAGTTCCTCCTCGACGCCGAGCACGCATCGTTCTCCGAGCAGATCGTCGGGAAACCGCTTGAGGAACTTGTAATCGGTGTCGAAATAAACGCCGCCGTAGCGGTAAAGGTAAAGACAGCGCGCGATGTCCGCGCGGATCACCCCGTGCGGCAATTCCAGATATTGCCGCTCGTATTCCGGCAGCACGGCCCGGAGCAGGTCGGCGTTGTCGTCATCGCTGTAAAGCCGGTAGCCCCAGTCCGGCATCAGGCGCCGGGCCTTCTGCGCCAACTTCCTTTCTTCCCATGTCTGCCTGACACAGGTTTGATGGAGGAACTTCGGAATCATGTGGCCCCCGACCAGTGTGGTTTCGCGGGCGACCGCGGTCCTGCGGCTTCGAGCCCGGGCAGCGGAAGGAGGCGCGGGTCCGCAGCGGGGCGAAGGCTAGTTCGCGCCCGCGTCGTGCCTTTCGTAGCCGTGCGCGAGGCGGCGCCGGCCGATGTCCGCGAGGATCTTCTCGCCTTCCTCGACGCCGCCGATCGGCACGGTGCGCACGCGCGCCGGCGTCAGCCCGCCGTGCGCGATCATCACCACGAGCCCGAAGAGATCCTCGGTGATGAGGGCGTAATAGAACCGGCCGTCGTCGCGTCGCCACGCCTGCATCCATGAAGCATAGGAAAGGCATTGCCGGCGCGCGCCGGCGCGATGGTATCGAAATGCTACTGGCAAGCGACCGGGTCGGCGTCACGCGGAGCCGCCGGCCTGCGGCACCGCTCGGGTGCCGAGGTGACGCGCGAGGCCGGCGCCGCCGGCGTGCATCATCGCGACGTGATTCCAGCGGAAGATCGGTTTCGCGAGCGGGCCGAGCAGGTTCATCCACCGACGCGCGGTGCGCACCTGCCACTCGTAGCGCACCGTCGTGAAATGCGCTTCGCGCCCGAGATGGCAGCGGCCGACGCCTTCGAGTTCGCCGTCGACCCGGCCTTCGATCAGGCGCAAGGGTTCGATCCGGGTCACGCAGGTGACGATGGTCAGGCGGAACGGCAGCACGCTCCGGCAGGTGCAGCGGCGCCGCGCGCCGACCCCGCTCGCGTCGCCGGGTGCGAGCGTGACGACCTCCTCGATGCCGGGCCACCAGACGGGCCAATTTTCGGCATCGACGATCGCGTCCCAGACGGCGTCGATCGGCGCGTCGAATCGCCACCATGTCGTCACGTCGTATCGGATCCCGCGTTCGTGCGCGTGCATCGTCCCCGGTGCGTCCTTTCTCACGGCGCAAAGAACCGTTCGGGAAAATCGACGTCGAGGTCGGCGTCGACGAGCTCGACGGTTTCGACGAGCTCATCCGCCCCGTCGAAGCTGTCGACTCGCCGCGGAAACAGCGTGTCCTGCGCGAGCCACACTAGGTTGCGATGCACGCCCGCGACGACGACGCCCGCGGCGCCGGCGACCTCGAAGCCGAGCGCCGGCTCCCCGGCGATCGTTCCCGCGTCGATCGGCGTGTAGCTTCCGCCCGCGCGCAGCGCCTGCAGATTCTCGAACAGCGCGCCGACGTCGGAGCGGTCGATCGTATGCCCGCGCGGGCTGCGAACCAGCGGATTGTCGGGTGCGAGGCTCAACGGTGCGAATCCGAAGCCCCAACCGAAGCCGAGGCCGAACGACCACAGGCGCAGCTTCCGCGCCCCGGGGTCGTAGATCAGCACCGCGCCGCGATGCGGCTCGACGCAGTCGATCCGGACCCAGCCCGGTTTGCGATAGAAGTAATGCACCACCTGCCGATCGCCGTTTCGCCCGACCGAGTGCAGCGTCGCGCGGTAGCTTTGCAACGCGCGAAAGCGGGCGTCGGCTTCGTCGAGCAGGTCGGCCACGCGCTACACCTGCCGCGTGAACGCGACGAGATCCGCCTTCTCCGACGACTCCAGGTTCAGCCGCAGGACGAGGTTGAAGAACTCCACCGTGTCCTCGAGCGTCAGCAGGCGTCCACCGTGCAGATACGGCAAGAATCGCGGCGCGAGGTCGTAGCGGCTCTCCAGCAGCGCGCGCTGCGTCTGCATGACTTTCGCCGTCGCGGCGATATCGGCGCGCATGATCTCGTCAAAGGTCTGCATCGGCTTTTTCGCGTTCAGCGGATCGCGCGCGAAATCGAAACCGAGCATGCGGCCGTCGCCGGGCTGATTGCGGAACGCGGGCGACGACAGCGCGGGCTTCTCGGGGCTGAAGTCGGGCGAGCGGTCGTGGTCAGTCAGGCGCTGCTCCGGCCGCGTGACGCGGACCTGTCGCGGGCTTTGCGCTTCGACCACCGCGCCCCGCGGCGCTGCCGCCCCCCGCGCCGTGCCGTCCTGCGCGTGGCTCGGCGTCGCGCCGATCATCAGCATTGCGGCGGCGATACTGGCCCCGAGAACCGGGCTGCGTCTTCCTTTCATCGCTCTCTCCTTTGACGTTGCGTCGAAAGCTTCAGCGGATTCATGCGGTTCCCCGGGCAGACTGCCCAAGACGGGCCGGACGCCAGCTCGAACACTAGACGCTGAATCGGGGGAATGCCATTGAGCAACTGTCATGCCGAAGGACTTATACGGGGTGGATGCGATCGGCGTGACCGGCCCATCTTTCCGGTGCGCAGCGCCGACCGCCGCACGCGGCGCCTTCGCGTCACCGGCTGCCGAACTTAGAGCGGCGCGCGCCAGTCGACGCAACGCTCGGCCCGCGCCATCGGTTCGCGCGGGCCCGTTACGCCACGGATCCCACAAGGAGGCGAACGATGTCTGTCCCCCACCCCGGCTCCACCTCGATCTGGATGGCGAGCGCCGAAATGCCGCGCGTCGCGCCGCTGGCAACCTCGGTCCACACCGACGTCTGCGTAATCGGCGGCGGCATCGCGGGGCTGACCACCGCCTATCTGCTCGCGCTCGAAGGCCGGCGCGTCGTGCTCGTCGAAGCGGTCGAACTCGGCGCCGGCGATACCGGCCGCACCACCGCGCATTTCTTTCCGCCCGACAACCGCTACCACCACATCGAAAAAGCGTTCGGCGCCGACGGCGCCAAAGTGGTCGCGGAGAGCTTTACACAGGCGACCGAAAAAGTCGGCGCGATCGTCGACAGCGAGCGGATCGACTGCGAGTTCGAGCGGCTCGACGGCTACCTGTTCTCACTGACGACGCCGGGCCTCGCCGGCATTCACGAGGAGTTCAGTGCCGCGCTGCGCGCCGGCGTCGCGGTCGACGAAGTGGTGCGCGCGCCGGACCTGAGCTTCGACACGGGTCAATGCGTGCGCTTTTCGAACCTCGCGCAGTTCCACCCACTGCGCTACCTCGCCGGCCTCGCTGACGCGATCGTGCGGCGCGGCGGGCAGATCTACACGCAGACGCGGGCGCTCGACATCGAAGCGCAACGCCACCTGCAGGTCGTGCGCACCGACGCTGGCGAAGTGCGCGCCGATGCGGTCGTCGTCGCGACGAACACGCCGTTCAACGACCGCGTCGTGATGCATACGAAGCAGTCCGCCTATCGCACCTACGTGCTCGGCCTGCGCGTGCCGCGCGGCTCGGTGCCGCGGGTCCTGCTGTGGGACAACGGCGACCCGTATTACTACGTGCGCGTCGCGACGCCCGACCCGCAGGCCGACCACGACTACCTGATCGTCGGCGGCTGCGACCACAAGGTCGGCCAGGAGGAGCATCCGCGGGACCGCTATCGGGTCATCGAGGACTGGGTGCGCGAGCGCTTCCCGATGGCGGGCGCGGTCGACTACCGCTGGTCCGGCGAAGTCATGGAACCGGCCGACGGTGTCGCGTATCTCGGCCGCAATCCGCTCGGCGACGGCAACGTCTACATCATCACCGGCGACTCGGGCAACGGGATGACGCATTGCACCGCCGGCGCGATGCTCGTCACCGACCTCATCATGGGACGCGACAATCCGTGGAGCTGGCTCTACGAGCCGGCGCGCAAGCCGACGCACGGTCTCGGCGAGTTCGTGCGGGAGCAGGCGAACGCGCTCGCGCACTACGGCGACTGGCTCAAGGGCGGCGAAGTCGAATCGGCCGACGACATTCCGCCCGGCGAAGGCGCGATCGTCCGCGACGGCGCGCGCCGGCTCGCGGTGTCGCGGGAGGCCGACGGCGGGCTGCGCGTGCACAGCGCCGCCTGCACGCATCTGGGCTGCGTCGTCTCGTGGAACGCCGCCGAGCGCTCGTGGGACTGCCCGTGCCACGGTTCGCGCTTCGACATCGAAGGGATGCCGCTGCACGGCCCGGCGACGAAACCGCTGGAAAAGGCGGAACTGAAGCAGTAGCCGCGGAAGCAAGGAGGGAAACGAAATGTTCGCCGACCGTCTCGATGCCGCCCGTCAGCTCGCCGGCGCGCTGGCCAAGTGGCGCGACCAGAACGCGCTCGTGCTCGCGATTCCGCGCGGGGCCGTGCCGATGGGCGCGGCGCTCGCCGAGTCGCTGCATGCCGACCTCGACGTCGTGCTCGTGCGCAAGCTCGGCGCGCCGTGGCAGCCGGAATACGCGGTCGGCGCGATCGACGAGACCGGCTGGTCGTTCATCTCCGATCCGTCCGCCGCGGACGAGGACTACCTGAAGGCCGAACGCGAGCAGCAGCTCGAGCGCCTGCGGCAGCGACGGAAGATGTATTCGCCGGGCCGCCCCCCGATCGATGCGCGCGGCCGCGTCGTCATCGTCGTCGACGACGGGCTCGCGACCGGCTCGACGATGATCGCCGCGCTGCACGCAGTGCGCAGCCAGTCGCCGCAACGCCTGATCTGCGCGGTCCCGGTCGCGGCGCCGGACAGCCTGCAAAAGGTCGGGCCTTACGCCGACGAGGTCGTGTGCCTCTCCGCGCCGCCGGCGTTCCAGGCCGTCGGACAGTTCTACGGCAACTTCGACCAGGTCGAGGACGACGAGGTCGTCGCGTGCCTCGCCCGCTTCCGGCGCAAACCCGGCGCGTAGCCGACCGGGAGGACGCGCGAGAACGCGGAAGAACGGGGACTCGGCCCGCCCCTTTCGGATAAGCTCCCGGCTTTCGCGCGCCCCCCCTTTCGCGCCCCTATCCGCCGGAGTCCGACCTGAACGCCACGCCGCCCCCGTTCGTCGCCACGACGACGCGAACCCCGAAGTCGCCGCTCGATCTCTTCATCGTTTTCACACTGCTCGCGATGCAGGGCTTCGGCGGGGTGCTCGCCGTCGCGCAGCGCGAGCTCGTCGACCGCCGCCGCTGGCTCACGCGCGAGGAGTTCGTCGACGCCTATTCGCTCGCGCAACTGCTGCCGGGGCCGAACGTCGTGAACCTGTCGCTGATGCTCGGCGATCGCTTCTTCGGCTGGCGCGGCGCGATGGCGGCGATCGGCGGCATGCTGCTCGTGCCGCTGGTCGTGGTCCTGGTGCTTGCAGCGAGTTACAACGGGCTGTCGGACTACCCGGCCGTCGCCGGCGCGCTCCGCGGCATGGGCGCCGTCGCCGCCGGACTGATGCTCGCGATGGGCTTGAAGATGCTCGGCGCGTTGCGCGGCAACGTCATGGGGCCGTTCCTCTGCGCGCTGCTCGGCGGCGCGTCGCTCGCGCTGATCGCGATCCTACGGATGCCGCTCGCGTGGGTCGTGCCCGGACTGGGCGCCGCGGGATGGGGCGTCGCGCGCTGGTGCATCTTCCGGCGGGGGCGCGAGCGATGACTGCCGGCTTGCCGCTCGCCGACCTCGGCCAGCTTTTCGTCCATTTCCTGACGCTGTCGCTGCTGTCGGTCGGCGGCGCGATGTCGACCGCACCGGAAATGCACCGCTACCT
Source organism: Aromatoleum sp. (assembly GCF_036675785.1). Classification (NCBI taxonomy): domain Bacteria; kingdom Pseudomonadati; phylum Pseudomonadota; class Betaproteobacteria; order Rhodocyclales; family Rhodocyclaceae; genus Aromatoleum; species Aromatoleum sp. The sequence goes on along the minus strand of NZ_JAKFEF010000053.1, from coordinate 54,014 downwards.
CGTCGCGGAACGCGGCTGGCTCAACGACGGCGAGTTCACGACCGCGATCGCGCTCGCGCAGGCGGCACCCGGGCCGAACGTGCTGTTCGTGCCGGTGCTCGGCTTCCAGGTCGCGGGCATCGTCGGCGCGGCGGCAGCACTCGTCGGCATCCTGCTGCCGTCGACGCTGCTGTCGCTCGGCGTCAGCCGCTGGGGCAGCAAGCGGCGCGACACGCCGTTCGTGCGCGCCTTCACCGCCGGTCTCGCGCCGGTCACGGTCGGGCTGATGTTCTCGTCGGCGTGGGTGCTCGCGCTGCCGTTCGTCCGCGAACCGGACCACCGGCTCGGCGGCGTCGTGCTGATCGTCGCGACGGCCGCCGTGATGCTGCGAACCCGCATCGCGCCGATCTGGCTGATCGGGATCGGCGGGGCGATGGGCGGACTCGGGTGGGTTTGAAAACCCGTCTCCCGCGGGTGCGGCCGTCAAGTCCACTCGCCCATCCGACTGTTGAAGCACATCCGCCTCGCGCGGCCCGGTCCGCGACTCGCGGTCCGCACCGGTCCCGCTGACGGCCTCGACCGCACCCCTGGCCGCGCCTGCAATGCCACCGTTCGTCGTCTAAACATAAGAGGCCGTCCCACGGTTCAAGGAGAAAAAAATGAAGGACGCAACGCTTCTTGCGGGCCGCATCCTGCTCGCGCTGATCTTCATCATCAGCGGCTGGGGCAAGATCGGCGGCTATGCCGGCAGCCAGCAGTACATGGAATCGATGGGCGTCAGCGGCGCGTTGCTGCCGCTCGTGATCATCGCCGAACTCGGTGGCGGGCTGGCGGTCGCGTTCGGTCTCTTCACGCGCATCGCCGCGGTCGGACTCGCGGGCTTCTCGCTGCTCGCCGCAGCGTTCTTCCATACCGATTTCGCGAACCCGGCCCAGTTCATCTCGTTCATGAAGAACCTCGCGATCGCCGGCGGCTTTCTCGTGCTCGCGGCCCACGGAGCGGGCGCGCTGAGCATCGACGCGTGGCGCGCGCGGCACAAGTGAGGCCGCGGCGCGCCTACACGCGCTCCTCGAGCAGCGCCGGACGCGGCTTCTCGCGCGACGGCGCGTCCTGCCAGCGCGCGATCTCCATCCGCCCGTCGGCGTGTTCGACGATCGCGCTGCAGCTGTCGACCCAGTCGCCGCAGTTCAGGTAGCGCAGGCCTTCGATCTCGTGGTCGGCGGCCCAGTGGATATGGCCGCAGATCACGCCGTCGAACGCCTTCTTCCGTGCCGCGTGCGCGATCGACGATTCGAAGTCGAAGATGAAACCCACGGCCCGCTTGACCTTCTGCTTCGCATAACCCGCGAGCGACCAGTAGCCGGGGCGGCGCAGCCACGACAGCCAGTGGTTGATCCGCACGAGCGCGGTATAGCCGACGTCGCCGAGCACCGCGACCCAGCGGTGATGGCGCGTGACCTGGTCGTATTCGTCGCCATGGACCAGCCAGTAGCGCCGGCCGTCCGCGGCCTCGTGCACCCACTCGCTTTCGACGCGGATCTCGCCGAACGCGATCCCGACGTACTGGCGCAGCGCTTCGTCGTGGTTGCCGGGGATGAAGAACACCTTGCAGCCGTGACGCGCGCGGCGCAGCACTTTCTGCACGACGGTGTTCTGCGTTCCCGACCACTGGATGCTGCGGTTCATCGCCCAGAAGTCGATGATGTCGCCGATCAGGTAGAGGTGGTCGGACGGATATTCGCGCAGGAATTCGAGCAGCCGGCCGGCCTGGCAGGCCCGCGTCCCGAGATGGACATCCGAGATGAACACCGAGCGGACCGCCGGCATCAGCGCGCGACCGCGTTCGCCGCGGGCAACTCGCGCTGCGGCTCCGCGTCGTCGACGACGTGCTGCAGCGCGCGTGCGAAGCTGTCGTGGATGCGCTCCCAGTCGAGGCTTTCGCTCTTCAGGCGCGCGTCCTCGCCGAACTGCCGCCGCAGCGCGTCGTCGCGGGCGGCCGCGATCGCCTGCGCGACGAATGCCGTCGCGTTGCCGGGGGGCGCGAGGAGCCCGTCGCGCCCCCCGGCGATGACCTCCGACGCGGCCGCGCAGCCGTAGGCGACAACGCACAGCCCGCTCGCCATCGCCTCGAGCGTGACGTTGCCGAAGGTTTCCGACAGGCTCGGGAACAGGAACATGTCCGCCGACGCATAGTGCGCCGCGAGGTCCGCGCCGCGGCGCGTGCCGGCGAAGTGGTAATTCGGGTGCTTGCCCTGCAACGGCCGGCGCAACGGTCCGTCGCCGACGATGACGAGCCGCGCGTCGGGGCGCACGCCGCGGATCGCCTCGAACGCCTCGATGAGCAGCGAGAGGTTCTTCTCCGGCGCCACGCGCCCGACGCTCAGCACCACGAGGCCGTCCTCGCCGACGCCCCACGACTCGCGCAGCAGGCTGTTGCGGAACCGCGGGTGGAACTGCTGCGTATCGACGCCGCGCGCAACGACATCGACGTTGCGGTAGCCCTCCGCGCGCAGCGCCTGCGCCATCGCGCGGGTCGGCACGAGAGTCAGCGCGGTGCGGTTGTGCAGGCGCTTCAGGTACGCCGACACCGGCTGCTTGAGCCAGCCGACACCGTAGTGCTGGCTGTAATGGTCGAAGTTCGTGTGGAAGTCGGACGTGACGGGGATGCCGAGCTTCGCCGCGGCCGACACCGCCGACCAGCCGAGCGGTCCTTCGGTCGCGACGTGGACGACGTCGGGCCGCAGGCGGAACCACATCCGCGCGAGCCGCGTCTTCGCCGGCAGCCCGAAGCGCAGACCCTGGTAGCTCGGAATCGGGACGCCGCGCGCGAGCACTTCGTCGTAGCCGGAACCGTCGGCGGCGTGGTCCCCCCTGGTCTGCCGCGGCCGGACCAGCTGGACGCGGTGGCCCCGGGCGACCAGCCCGTCGACCGTCCGGCCGAGCGTCATCGCGACCCCGTTGACTTCGGGAGACCAGGTTTCGGTTACCACGGCGATCCGCAGCGAAGGCTGCCGGCCGCGTTCTTCGGTCATGAAATCGAGGGCTTTCATGAGCCCGAAGGCTAAACTCCGCCTGCGAAAATTCCGTGACGGAAGAATGAAGCCTGTGTTACACCGGCCGGCGACCGAACGAATCCTTCCCAGACCCCCGGAGGCCCCGATGAGAAACCCGCTACGCATCCTCGGCGTCGCCGCGCTCGCGCTCGGCATCGCCGCCTGCACCAAGCTCACCGTCGAGAATTACGACCGGATCAAGGTCGGCATGAGATACGACGAGGTCAAGCGACTGCTCGGCGAGCCGACGAGATGCAGTGACCTGATGACGGTCAGGAGCTGCACCTGGGGCGACGAGGCGCGCCACGTTCAGGTCAATTTCATCGCCGACCAGGTCGTGCTGTTCAGCTCCGCGAACCTGCGCTGACGCTGCGCGACTGCAGCTCCCGCCCGCGCAGCGCGATCGCACTGATCAGCATCAGCGCGACGGCGATGCACAGCATGCCGACCGATTCGGGCGTGCTCGGCCGCTCGCCGAGCTCGATCCAGCCCGACAGCACGCCGACCGCCGGCACCGCGAGCGACGACAGGCCGGCAAGCCCGGCCGGCAGCCGGTCGAGGATGACGAGCCAGATCAGCCACGCGAGACCGGTCGCGAACAGCGCGTTGTAGATCAGCGCGACGACGAAGTAAGTCGTCAGCTGCGGCGGCTCGGACGGCAGCAGCCACGCGACGCCGCACAGCACCACCGCACCGAGGAGCATCTGCCACGCGGTCAGCGACAGCAGGTCGACGTCGAAACGTGCGCGGATCCGCTTCACGAGCACCGCGCTCGCGGCCCACGCCACACTCGCGAGCAGCGCGAGCGAGGTGCTGAAGAGATCCCCTTGCGCCTTCCACGGATCGAGGATGAACACCAGCCCGACGAGCGCGAGCGCGACCGCGAGCCATTGCAGCCCGCGCACCCGCTCGCCGAGGAACACCCACGCCATCGGCAGCAGCCAGAACGGCATCGCATAGACGAGCACCGCGGTCTTGCCGGCGCCGCCGCTGACCAGCGCCCACTGGATCAGCGCGATGAAGGCCGTCGTCTGCAGCAGCCCGAGCAGCAGCGTCTGGCCGAGCGCGACCGGCTTCAGCGGCTTGCGCCGCCACACCAGCACCGCGAACAGCGCGAGCGCGCCGAACAGCGTGCGCACCGCCGAGAAATCGAACGGATCGGCGTAGGCCATCACCTTCTTCATGACGACCCAGTTGTAGCCCCAGATCAGCGACAGCAGCACGAACAGGCCGGCCGCGGCGAGGGGGATTTTCTTTGTGTTCATGTGGATCCGGAGGCTGCGGCAGCCGCGTTGCGAGGACGCGCTCGCCCGACGGAGCCAAGACCGCGGATTGTACCGGGACCGACCGGGAGCCTGCGCAGGAAACGCTTCGGCGCCGTGGCCGCGGAGAGTTCGGCACCGGGAGGAAGCGTCTGCGCGACTGACGCGGAGCAATGCACCTCCCCCGTGCATGAAACCAGGCGCGCTGCACCGGGACGGGGACCGGGGACACCCATTTTTGCGCAGACGATGCGCAAGCGACTGAACACACGTAGTTTTTTATCTCGGCACTGTCCTTGCTCTGGCGAACGATCTTTCACCGAAGTGGCACATGGAGCAGTTCAAGACTTCCGCCGACGTCCTCTTCATCCTGCTCGGCGCGATCATGGTGCTCGCGATGCATGCCGGATTTGCGTTTCTCGAGGTCGGCACGGTCCGAAGGAAGAACCAGGTCAACGCGCTGGTCAAGATCCTCAGCGACTTCGCGGTCTCGTCGATCGCGTACTTCGCGGTCGGTTACTCGTTGGCCTACGACGCGAACTTTCTCGTTGGCGCGGACCAGTTGATCGCGAACTCTGGATACGAGCTCGTCAAGTTCTTCTTTCTGCTGACGTTCGCCGCGGCGATTCCGGCGATCGTCTCGGGCGGCATCGCGGAGCGGGCGCGCTTCGTGCCGCAACTTGCCGCAACTTTCGCGATCGTCGGCATCGTCTACCCGTTCTTCGAAGGCATCGCGTGGAATGGCAATCTCGGCATCCAGGCATGGCTCGAGAGCGCCTTCGGGGCAAAGTTCCACGACTTTGCCGGCAGCGTCGTCGTGCATGCGTTCGGCGGCTGGGTCGCACTGCCGGCGGTGCTTCTCCTCGGTGCCCGCCGCGGCCGCTATCACAAGAACGGCGCGATCGCAGCGCATCCGCCGTCGAACATCCCGTTCCTCGCGCTCGGCGCGTGGATCCTGACAGTCGGCTGGTTCGGCTTCAACGTCATGAGCGCGCAGCGCCTCGATGCGATCAACGGACTCGTCGCGATCAATTCGCTGATGGCGATGGTCGGCGGGACCGTGGCGGCGCTCGCCGCCGGCCGCAACGACCCGGGCTTTGTCCACAACGGCCCGCTTGCCGGGCTCGTCGCGGTCTGTGCCGGCTCCGACCTGATGCACCCGATCGGTGCATTGATTGTCGGCGCCATCGCCGGCGCGCTGTTCGTCCATCTCTTCACGGTGGCGCAGAACCGCTGGAAGATCGACGACGTCCTTGGCGTCTGGCCGCTGCACGGTCTCTGCGGCGCGTGGGGCGGCATCGCCGCGGGCATCTTCGGATCGCAGGCTCTCGGCGGGCTCGGCGGCGTCAGCCTCGCCGCGCAGGCAATCGGCACGCTCGGCGGCATCGCGGTCGCCGCGGCCGGCGGCACGATCATCTACTGGGCGATCGACTTGATGGTCGGGCTACGCCTCGATCCCGAGCAGGAATTCATCGGGGCGGACCTGTCGCTCCACCGGATTTCTTCCACTGCCGAAAAGGAGACCTCCTGGTAAGCGCTGTTTGCGCTTCGAAGCGGGAGGCCCTATAGCAATAGGGTCTGTTCATGAGCAGCCCGCGACGTGACTCGAAGCAGCCGGCCGGACGATAGTTACTTCCCGCCTTTGCGCGAAGAATCGGTATTCGTCGCAACACCGGGCGACATCGCGAGCGTGAGGGCGCAGGTCGAACGCGTGGTGCGCCGACTCGCCGAGGAATCGACGAAGCGTCCGACGATAAAGCCTTACTCCTGGGACCTCGACCTCGAAGGCCCGGGGTTCGAGCAGCGCGTTTCGATGCAGCGCCAGATTCCGCGGCCCGCCGATCCGTTGTGCCGCGGCACGGTCGGCATCCTGTCCGAACGCATCGGCAGTCCGCTCGAAAGCGATTTCCCGCTGCATTTGCTGGAAGCGGCGAACGAATGGACCGACCCGCAGCACCAGTACCGGCTGCAACACCCCTGGCCCGAGAAAGTCGACGAGCAGAACGAATTGCTCGCGAACGGGGCATTTCCGCTGACCGGCACGATATGGGAATTTCTCGACGCGCATCACGCCGGGAATGTCCCTGTTTTCCTGGCCTTTATCGCCGATAAACAGGTCGACGCCGAGGATGCTTCGGTCGGGTTTGGACGGGGCGTTCTGTACGGGGCCTACGCCGCGCGCGGTCATGAAACCCATAAGGCGTGGATGCAGCGCACCTACGAACCGCAGATCCGCGCGCTGCGCAATTTCATCGGCGCGCTCGCGGCACGAGGGATCGATCTCAAGACGTACCCGGACGATGCGGACCTGATCGTCGCGGTCCGGGCGTTCGTGTCGAAGTTCGTTCTGGAACAGTCGCCAGGGAGCGAACGCATACCTTTCAAGCGACTCGACTTCTACGACATCGAAGACGGCGATGTCTTCTACGGCCGGGACCTTCTGAGCGACTCGGTCGCGCGCGACATCGACGAACTCGCGGAAAGGGACGAACGCAGCACCGCGGTCGGTCTCACCGGTGTCAGCGGCAGCGGAAAATCGTCGGCCTTGCGCGCCGGCGTCCTCTACCGGCTGCAGCAGCGCCGTCAACGCGGCCGTTACCACGTGATGGCCGTTCGGCCCACCGATTTCCACAATCACGAAGGGGATCCCGAAAACATCGTTCCGCGCATCCTCTCCGGCTTCGTCCTGTCGACCGGACTCAGGTCCGTTCACGGTTTCGCGGAAGCGTTGAGCGCCCCTCGGGGCGCGCGTGCGGCCGTAGACGCGATCTCCCAGGCGCTTCCCCCGGCGTTGGACGGGGAGCCGTCGCGGCTCGTCATCGGGCTCGATCAACTCGAGGAAATCGTCGACGACCTGCTGGACGAATCGTCGGCGCCGCCATGGCGGCCGCTGCTCGAATTCATCGGCGAAGCGCAGAAGAGCGGGCGCATCCTCTTCGTCTACACGCTCGAAACGGCGCGGACGACGCAGATCAGCAAGACACCGCTGCGCACGTTCGTCGACGAGCTGTTCCAGCACAAGGTCGCGAGCGGGCCCGAATTCTGGCGCGAAATCGTGACCCAACCCTTTCGAACCGCAGGATTCGCGCTCGACGCCGGAATTCGCAAGAAGCTGCTCGACAACATCGGTGCGCTGACAAGGGACAAACCGGAGGCGGAAGTCGGTGCGCTGCTCCCCCTCGTCTCCCTGACCCTGTCGAAACTCTACGTGAAGGCGAAGCACCGGAAGGCGCGATACGACAAGCATCGGGGAACGTCACCGCTCTTCGCGGAGGCCCGACCGAAATTCGAACTCGATCCCGATGACTTTCACGCAGACGATTTCGACATCGAAAAGGCGATCGCGAACGAAGCGTCCGAAGCCATCGTGCGCTTGGAGATCGAACCGCTGGAACCGGACGATTTGAACTACCTGTTGCGCCCGTTTGTCCGGTTCTCGGGCGGCGACGACGACGCGGTCACGCTGCGCGCGGCCGTGGCGCCGAGGTTCTCGCCCGAGCACGAGATCGTCGACGCCTTCCTGAAACGTCGATTGGTCGTCCCTGTCGACGCACAGCGCTGTCGATTGGTCCACGAAGCGATCCTCCGCCACTGGCCGCCGGCCCGCCAATGGCTCGGGACCGCCCGCGGCGAACTGAGAATCGAGAACGCGATGCGCGAGCGCGCGCAGCAATGGGACCGGGCCGGACGCAAGGGCAACCGCCTGCAAGCGACCGACGAGCGCATCGGCTTTGCGGCGCTCCTCCTTTCCGCGTACCTGCGCGCGTGGTCCGGCGGGTCGCACGTCGTGCCGGGCGACGAGGTGCTGCGGGACTATTGCCTGTCTCTGCTGAAGCGCAGCAGGGCGCCGTCAACGCGGGTGGGTTCCGCCCCGGTTCAAACGACAACCCATGCCTACCTGGCGGCAGCCTATGGTCGCGTCGACATCCTCAAAGTCTTCGCGACGCGCGACATCGCCGCCCTTCGTGCGAAGCGCGAAGGGGACGGCAGAACGCTCGTCCACGCTGCCGCGTGGTTTCATCCGAAGGCCGTTGCATGCCTGATGGAATTCGGCGCCTCGCCGACGTCCCGGACCAAGGACGGCTGGCGCCCGATCAGTTCCGCGGTGTGGGGGAACAACCGGGAAGCGTTCGAGCTCCTGTTGCCGCGGTACAAGAAGGACCAGCTCGACGGCCCGGACGGACAAAGCCTCCTGCACGATTGCGCGCAGACGAATAATCGCGAGATGGCGCAGCGACTCATCGAGGACCGCCGACTCAGCGCCGATGTACGCAGCACATGGGGCACGCCGCTTCATCTTGCGGCGGCGAAAGGCCACGTCGAGGTGGCTAAGCTTTTGCTGCCGATCACGGACGTCATGCTGCGCGACCGATGGGGAAGAACTCCGCTGCACGACGCGGCGGCCCACGGAAGCGGCGACATGATCGATCTTCTCCTGTCCCGCTACGATCCCAACTGCACGGTCCAATGCGACGAGCCCGGCACATTCCCGGACAGCTCGGCCCCGCTGCGATCGACGCCGCTGCACGTCGCGGCCCGGCAGCAAAAAAGCCAGGCCGTAAAGCGGCTTCTGGACGATGCGAGAACGAACCCGAACGCGACGGACCGCGAGGGGCGCACGCCGCTCGCGCTGAGCCGCGAGGACCCGGAAATCCGCACCGATCTTCTCGAGGACGAACGCGTCGATCCCTGGCTGCCGATTGCGCCCGACGGCCCCTCTCCTCTGCAGATCTGCCTGAGCGAGCGGAAGTGGCGGCTCTGCCAGCGAATGCTGAAACGCGCGACGGTGCCCGAAGACCCCGACGCGCCGGTGACCGGATACGGCCTCTTCGACACTGCGCTCGAAAACGGCGCGGAGACGAAAGTCCTGCAGGCGCTCGCGAGCGCGCTGTCGGGCCGGATCGACCATCCCGACCCGAAGGGACTCACGCCGCTGATGGCTGCGGCGAAGAACCGTTCGCTGCCGGCAATACGGATCCTGACCACCGAAGCGCGCGCGGACGTGAACTTCCGGAGCGAGGAAACTGGAACGGCCCTGCACGTTGCGCTGAAGCATCGCGCGTCGCTGGACGTCGCTCGGGCGCTGCGCGCGGGAATGCGGGGCGAGCTGCTCGTCGAGGACGGACAAGGCTGGACACCGCTGCACATCGCCGCGGTCACGGTCGACGACGAGGTCGGGCAGTGGCTTCTTGACGACGTCGGACCCGCCCTTCTGCAGACCCGCGACCGCTGGGGGCGCCGGCCGCCTGAACTCTGCTCGCAAGCATGGGCTCCCGCTGCGGGGGACGCCGCGCACGCGCCCTCGCCGGCCTCGTCCGGATCCTGGGACCGGGCATTGACCTGGGCACCGCTCGACGACGTGCGGCGTGAAGCGGCGCTGCAAGGGCTCGCCCCCCTCGGGGACCCGCCGAAGCGGTCCCCGCGGACGCAGTTCGACGAGGCGGTTCTTCCCTTTTATCCCGCCCACAGCGTTCGACTATTGCGGCTCTCCGATCCTGCGTGGCCTCCCGACTCGCATGCCTATTATCTGGTCGCGCCGGCGCGGCATTCGGACGACCCGGCATACCTTCACCTGGACGGCACGTCGCCGCCGATCCACGCCGTCAACGCGCAGGCGCCCATCGCGCTCACGCCCGATCTCGTCTGCGACTACCTGCGCTTCTTCTGCTTCTTCGTGCGCGGCGACGAAGGCCCGTTCATCGTCGCCGAAAGCATCGAACAGCCGGAGATTCCGCCGCTGCCGGAACAACGTCGAACCGAAGTGGACAGGCAGCTCCGCCCCGCCCACTATTGGGGCAGCAACCCGGACGACGGCGCTTATCGGGCAAGCGCGACGATCTACTACGGCTCTGCGCTGTTTTTCGCGGATTTCCTGATCAGCGCGAACGGAAAGATCGAAATGGTCACCGATGTGACCGTCCTGAGCGACCTGCCGCAGGCGGCGAACGTGGCCATCGTTTGAACCGCTGCGGCACCGCCCGCGTGACGATTGCTTGCAATTCCGCGCGCCGGTTGCGGTGCTTGCGGTCGCGTCAGCGCCGTAAAGTCGCGGTCTGAGCGAAAACCGACCGCATCACGCTCCGATCGCCAGCAACGGAGGGTTCTCCCGTGTGGGATTTCGACGCGCTGCTTCTCGCCCGCATCCAGTTCGCCTTCACGATCTCGTTCCACATCGTGTTCCCGGCGATCACGATCGGGCTCGCGAGCTACCTGGTCGTGCTCGAAGCGCGCTGGCTGCGCTCCGGCGACGGGATGTTCCGCGATCTCTACCACTTCTGGTCGAAAGTGTTCGCGCTCAACTTCGGCATGGGCGTCGTCTCCGGCATCGTCATGGCCTATCAGTTCGGGACGAACTGGAGCTACTTCTCCGACTTCGCGGGCGGGGTCACCGGACCGCTGCTCGCGTACGAAGTGCTGACGGCGTTCTTCCTCGAAGCCGGCTTTCTCGGCGTGATGCTGTTCGGCTGGAACAAGGTCGGGCCCGGGCTGCACTTCCTGTCGACGGTGATGGTTGCCGCCGGCACGCTGATGTCGATGACGTGGATCCTCGCGTCGAACAGCTGGATGCAGACGCCGACGGGCTACGAGATCATCGACGGGCGCGTCGTGCCGGTCGACTGGCTCGCGGTGATCCTGAACCCGTCGTTCCCGTACCGCCTCGTGCATATGGGGATCGCGGCCTTCCTCGCGACGGCGCTGATCGTCGGCGCGACCGGGGCGTGGCATCTGCTGCGGGACCGCGACAGCCGCGCGATCCGCAAGATGCTGTCGATGGCGATGTGGATGCTGCTGCTCGTCGCGCCGCTGCAGGCCGTCGTCGGCGACTTCCACGGCCTCAACACGCTCGAGCACCAGCCGGCGAAGATCGCCGCGATGGAAGGGCACTGGGAGAACAAGCCCGGCGACGGCGTGCCGCTGACGGTCTTCGGCTGGCCGGACATGGCGCGCGAGGAGACGCGCTTCGCGGTCGAAATCCCGCGCCTCGGCAGCCTGATCCTCACGCATTCGCTCGACGGCCAGTTTCCCGGCCTGAAGGAATTTCCGCCCGAGGACCGGCCGAACTCGACGGTCGTGTTCTGGACCTTCCGCATCATGGTCGGGCTCGGCGTGCTGATGATCGCGCTCGGCGCGTGGGCGGCGTGGGCGCGGTGGCGCGGCACGCTGTTCCGCTCGCGACCGCTGCTGAACTTCGCGCTTTGGATGGGCCCTGCCGGCCTCATCGCGATGCTCGCCGGCTGGTTCACGACCGAGGTCGGCCGCCAGCCGTGGGTCGTCTACGGGCTGATGCGCACCGCCGACGGCGTGTCGGCCCACGGCGCCGGGCAGCTCGGCACGACGCTCGCGCTGTTCGTCGTCGTCTATACGGTCGTGTTCGGCGCCGGGCTGGTCTACCTGCTGCGGCTCCTCGCGCAGGGGCCGGTGACGCACGAGGGCGAGGAGCCGGTGCCGGGCGGGCCCGGCCAGCCGCGCACGCCGGCCCGGCCGCTGTCCGCCGCGCCGGACCCGGATGGCGACGCCGTCCGCATCGGAGGCTAGGCAATGGGCATCGACCTTCCGCTGATCTGGGCCGTGATCATCCTGTTCGGCGTGATGATGTACGTGATCATGGACGGATTCGATCTCGGCATCGGCCTGCTGTACCCCTTTCTGCCCGACAAGACCGACCGCGACGTGATGATGAACACCGTCGCGCCGGTGTGGGACGGCAACGAGACCTGGCTCGTGCTTGGCGGCGCCGGGCTGCTCGCCGCCTTCCCGCTCGCGTACGCGGTCGTGCTGTCGGCGTTCTACCTGCCGCTGATCCTGATGCTGCTCGGGCTGATCTTCCGCGGCGTCGCGTTCGAGTTTCGCTTCAAGGCCGATGAGCATCACCGGCACTGGTGGGACAAGGCTTTCATCGGCGGCTCGCTGGCGGCGACGTTCTTCCAGGGCGTCACGCTCGGCGGCTTCATCCAGGGTATCGCGGTCACCGACCGCGCGTACGCCGGCGGCGCGTTCGACTGGCTGACGCCGTTCTCGGTGTTCGTCGGCGCCGGCCTCGTCGTCACCTTCGCGCTGCTCGGCTGCACCTGGCTGATCTACAAGACGCAGGGGCCGCTGCAGGCGCGGATGTTCGCGCTCGCGCGGCCGCTGACGCTGACGCTGCTCGCGGTGATCGCGGTCATCAGCATCTGGACGCCGCTCGCCCTCCCGAACATCGCGGCGCGCTGGTTCTCGATGCCGAACATGCTGTGGTTCGCGCCGGTGCCGGTCCTCGTCGTGCTGACGGTGTGGGAGCTGCTGCGGCGGCTGCAAGGCGAAGCGCACGGCGGACCGTTCGTGCTGACGCTGTTCCTCGTCTTCCTCGGCTACAGCGGGCTCGGCATCAGCCTGTGGCCCAACATCATCCCGCCCGACATCACGATCCGCGACGCGGCAGGGCCGGCACAGAGCATGGGCTTCACGCTCGTCGGCGCGCTGCTGATCATCCCGCTGATCCTGATGTACACCGCGTGGGGCTACTACGTGTTCCGCGGCAAGGTCGACGAGACTCAGGGCTATCACTGATGCCGGACGACGGGAACGCCGCGCGGCAGCCGGCTGCGGGGGCTTGGGCGAAGCGGCTCGGCTGGCTTGCGGGCCTCTGGGCCGCCGGCGTTGTCACGCTCGGCGCGGTCACGCTGCTCTTGCGACTTCTCGCGCGCTGGGCGGGACTCGCCGCATGAGCGTCACGCCCGCTCCCACGGCGGCACCGGCGTGAAGGCGCGCTCGAGCGCGTCGAGGAAGACGCGCAGCTTCGGCAGATGGACGCGGCTCGCCGGGTAGGTCGCATACACGTGACGCCCGAAGCTCGTCACCGGCTCGTGGTCGGCGAGCACCGCGACGAGCTCGCCGCGCGCGAGCTGCGCGCCGCAGACGTAGGTCGGCAGGATCGCGAGGCCGTGCCCCCCGAGCACCGCGTCGAGGATGCCGTCGAGGTGGCTGATCTGGAACTTGCCCCGCACCGGCACCGTCGCAAGCGCGCCGGACGGGCTGCGCAAGGTCCAGTCGCTCTCGGTCCGCGCGCCTGAATACGCGAAGCAGTCGTGATGCGCGAGTTCGTCGGGCGTACGTGGCACGCCGCGGCGCCCGAGATAGGCCGGGCTCGCGCAGATGCGCCGCTCGATGACCGCGAGCTTGCGCGCCACCGCGTTGTCCGGCGGCGCATCGGTGAGTCGCAGCGCGAGGTCGAACCTCTCGTCGACGAGATCGAGCGCGCGGTCGGTCAGCACGAGCTCGCACTGCACCTGCGGATAGTCGACCGCGAAGCGCGGCAGCAGCGGCGCGATGTGCAGCCGGCCGAATGCGATCGACGCGGTGATCCGCAGGATCCCGGTCGGCGTGTCGACGACGTGCTGCACCGCGAGCTCGGTCTCCTTCAACTGCGCGAGCACGCGCAGCGCCTGCTGGAAGAACACTTCGCCGGCCGGCGTCAGGTGCAGCTTGCGCGTCGTGCGCTCGACGAGCCGCACGCCGAACGCGGCTTCGAGTTCGGCGAGCTGCTTGCTGACCTGAGCGCGCGAGCAGTCGAGCCGGCGCGCGGCCGCGGCCATGCTACCAAGCTCGACGGTTTTCACGAACGCTTCCCAGGTTGCGAGCCAGCCCATTCGTCAACATCTCATTGACAGTGAAGCGACAAAAAGCCGCTCGTTTGTTTCTCTTGCGGCAACTATAGTACGAGCCCGTCAGCACACCGAAAACGGAGAAAAGAACGTGTCCCCGCAGAACCACGCGCCGCTGTACCTCGACGACCTGTCGGTCGGCCAGCGCTTCACGAGCGCCGAGCACGTGATCGACGAAGCCCAGATCTTCGAATTCGCGCGCCACTTCGATCCCCAACCCTTCCATCTCGACGTTGAGAGCGCCCGCGAATCGCTGTTCGGCGGGCTTGCCGCGAGCGGCTGGCATACCGCCGCGCTCACGATGCGGCTCATCGTCGGCGAACGCGCGCCGTTCGCGGGGGGTGTGATCGGCGCCGGCGCCGAAGTCGCATGGCCGCGACCGACGCGGCCTGGCGACGTACTGCGCGTCGTCAGCGAAATCGTCGAGATCGCACCGTCGCGGTCGAAACCGGACCGCGGCATCGTCACGCTGCGCAGCGAAACGCTGAACCAGCACGGCGAGGTCCGGCAGCGGATGACCTCGAAGCTCATCGTCCCGCGCCGGCAGCCGCAGGCCGCCGACGATGTTCCAAACCGCGCCGCGGCGTCGCGCCCGGCCGGTGCCTGCTGAGGAGCCCGCCGTGCTGCGTTCGCTCGGTTCCCGCGACGTCATGGTCGTCACGCTCGCCGCCGCCGGCATCCTGATGGTGACGATGGGCGCCCGGCAGTCGCTCGGCCTCTTCGTGTCACCGCTGAACACCTCGACCGGCCTCGGCATCGCGACGATCAGCTTCGCGCTCGCGGTCGGCCAGTTCATGTGGGGCGCGATCCAGCCGCTCGCCGGCGCGGTCGCGGATCGCCACGGCCCCGGCAAGGTGCTCGTCGGCGGACTGGTCGTGCTCGCGATCGGCAGCGCGCTGACGCCGTGGATGACGTCGGGCTTCGGCCTCGTCGTCTCGCTCGGCCTGCTGTCGGCGATCGGCTCCGGCGCAGGCAGCTTCTCGGTGCTGATCGGCGCCGCGGCGCAGCGCCTACCGCTCTCCGCGCGCGGCTCCGCGTCCGGCGTCATCAATGCCGGCGGCTCGTTCGGGCAGTTCGTGTTCGCGCCGGTGCTGCAGAAGCTGATCCAGTCGATAGGCTGGATGGGCGCGATGTGGTCGCTCGCGGTGATGACGCTCGCAGCGTTGCCGCTCGTGCGCGTGCTCGCGCCGAAGGGCTACGAGGCGCCGAAGGCGCACGACGACGGCGGCGTCTGGAGCGCGGTGCGCCGCGCGATGGGCGACCGCAGCTACCTGCTGCTGCACGCGGGCTTCTTCACCTGCGGCTTCCACATCGCGTTTCTCGTCACGCACCTGCCGAGCGAGGTCGATCTGTGCGGCCTGCCCGCTGGCGTCGCGAGCTGGTCGCTGGCGATCATCGGCCTGTCGAACATCGTCGGCAGCCTGATCGCCGGCGCCGCGGTGTCGCGCTATTCGAGCAAGTACATTCTCGCGGTGATGTACGGCTCGCGCGCGCTGCTCGTCGCGGTGTATCTGCTCGCGCCGAAGACCGCGCTGACCTTCTACCTGTTCGCCGCCGGCCTCGGCCTCACGTGGCTCGCGACCGTGCCGCCGACCGCCGCGATCGTCGGCAAGCTCTTCGGCATCCGCTACCTCGGCACGCTGTTCGGGCTGACGCTGCTGTCGCACCAGATCGGCGGCTTCCTCGGCGCGTGGCTCGGCGGCCTCGCGTTCATGGAGTTCGGCGACTTCTCGTGGATGTGGTACGCGGACATCGCGCTCGCCGCGCTCGCCGCGGTCGTCAATCTGCCGATCCGCGAAGCGCCGCCGCAACGCGTCGCGCTCGCGACCTGACGCGACATCGGCGGGCCGCAACGACCGGACCGGTCGAGCAGATTCAATCGAGAGTGAACACGGGCACGAGGCGGCCGGTCACGATGCCGGCGTAGTTGCGGATCTCGTCGTCGCCCCACGCGCGCAGCAACGCCGCCGCGTCGGGCGGCAGCAGCCCGAGCTGCGCGAGGGCCGAGAGGGTCGCGACGCGTACCGCCCGCGCGCCGCCGTCGGCGATCTTCACCGCGATGCCGATCCCGCGGCTCGCGACGCCGATCGCCTGCACGCCTTCTGCCCCTGCCTTCGCGAGCCAGTCGCCTCGGCCTGCCTGCGCGAACAGCAGATCGCCGCGGCTCTCCCCCGACACCATGTCCGGGTGCTCCGTCATCGCGCGGAAGATGACGCCGAGTGGCCCCGCGCCGCGCCGACCTTCCGAGACGAGGCGGGCATAGCCGCCGGCGAGCCGCGCGAGCGGCATGGCGTAATTCGGTGCACTGCAGCCATCCGTCCCGGCGACGAGCTCGCCCTCGTCACACTCGAGGAGTGCCGCGAGCGACCGGCGGATCGCCCGCTGCAGCGGATGGACGGGGTCGAGATAGCCGTCGAGCGGCTCCGCGTGCAGTCGGCACCAGGCGAGAAACCCCGCGTGCTTGCCGGAGCAGTTGTGGTGCAGCGGCGTCGGCGCGAGGTCGGGCGGAACCGGCGTGTGCGTCGCGCCGAAGAACAGCGGCGGATGCATCCCGCACCCGAGCTTGCGTTCGTCGCACCCGGCTCGCGCGAGCATATCCGCGACAGCAACGACCTGCCGCGGCTCGCCCGAATGGCTCGCGCACATCAGCGCGACCTGCTCGGCCGAAAACCCGAACCGCGCCGGCCCGCCGTCCGAGACGAACGGCAGCGCCTGGAAGGGCTTCAGCGTCGAGCGCGTGAACACCGGGAATGCCGCGTCGCCGACCCCCGCGAGCAGCGCGCCCCTCGCATCGACCACGGCGATGGAGCCGTAATGCACCGATTCGACGAAGCCGCCGCGCGTCGCGACGACAAGCGGAACATGCGAAGGCAATCCGGGATGGTCGTTCATCGGCGAGCCCTGTCCGAGGAAGAAATCCCCTGAGTGACGCGATCACCGGCCGCAAGGGGAAATCGGTTTCCCCCAATGATAGAAAACCCGCTGCTGTCCGCTCCCGCTTCAGCGCACCGCGAGCGCCGCGTCGACCATCGCCTTCAGCGGCTCGTAGCCGAAACGCGGCAGCGGCTCACCGTTCACGAAAAACTCCGGCGTTTTCGTGACGTTCAGCGCTTCCGCGTCGGCGAGATCCTGCCCGATCACGCGCCCGATTTCCGGCGCGACCATGTCGGCGCGCAGCCGGTCGAGATCGAGCCCGAGCCCTTCGAGCTGCGGCCAGACGAGATCGACCTGCGGCGCGTGGGCCGGCGCCCAGTGTTCCTGCGTCGCGAACAGCGCTTCGAGCGTCGGCCAGAACTTGCCCTGCTTGCGCGCCGCTTCGAGCACCGCGACGACCGCTTCGGAGCCGTCGTGGAACGGCGCGTAGCGGACGACGAGGCGGATGTCCTCGGGGTTCGCGGCCATCATTTCCTTGACGAACGGATAGAAGCTGCGGCAGGTCTCGCACGCCGGATCGAGGAACTCGACGATCTGCACTTTCGCCTGCGCGTTGCCGAGCGTCGGCGAATGCATGCGCACGAGGCGGTCGCGGTTCTGCTCGACGACCCGCGCCGACTGCTCGGCGGTACCCGTGTTGTAGGTCATCGTCGCGACGACGAAGACGAGCAGCAGGATGGCGGCGGCGCCGAGAAACAGCGTCTTTTCCTTCATTTGGAGCTCCGGAGATGCACCGCGACCAGCAGCGCGATGACGATTGAGAAAGCGGCGACCGACAGCAGCGGGATCGTGACGAAGCCGAACCACTCGATGACGGTCTGGGAACACGGCACGCCCTGCGTGCAGGGGCGGATCTCCTCGGGGATCACGCCGGCGACGAGGAGCTGGTGGAACACTGCGATCAGCCCACCGACGACCGCCAGCGGCAGCGCGTATCGGACGAGCTTGCGGTCGAACGGGAACAGCCCGACCGGCAGGATCAGCGCGAGCGGGAACATGAAGATGCGCTGGTACCAGCACAGCACGCAGGTCGGCAGCTTCATGACCTCGCCGAAGAACAGCGCCCCGAGCGTCGACGCCATCGCGACGAGCCAGGCGGCGAAAGCCAGCATCCAGGCGGAAGACTCGCGCTCGCGCGCGGCGGGGGAAGTGCTCATCTGCGGGTTCGGGTCGGATTCGACAAACATTTTCGATCGGCGCGCGCCCCGCCTCGCGCCCGACGGGTCGGGAGGACGGTCCGCTACGGGGCGCAACTATACCCGCCCGCAAGCGCCCGGCGCGGCTGTTTTCGGCACATGTTTGTTCCTCGGAACGGAGCGAACCGGCACGTCAGGGGGCTATTTGCTCATCAGCAAGAAGACCGAAATCGAGTTCCGCCGAACGAAGGGAAGGGGCAGGTCAGGCGGCGTCCGGTTCGGCGCTGGCGCGCACCGCGGCGAACTCGTGCAGGTCGACGAGCTTCGCGCGGCGCATCGCCTTCACGAGGATGCGGTACGCGTCAAGTTCGAAGCTCGGCCGGCCCGCGTCGAGGATCGCGTGCAGTTCCTCGTCGCTCGACGCGGTGCCGAGGTAGCACCAGCTGTCGACGACGTGCATCGCGTCGCCCTCGCGGATGCCGACCGCGCCCCGATACGGCCAATGTTCGACGCGCAGATCGCGCAGCGCGAGCATCAGCCGCGCGCCGTGCATGCCGCGCGGCTCGCCGCCGGCGCACGCCCCTTGCAGCGGCGAAGCTGGTGCGTGAAGCAGCGCCCCGCCGGGTCGGGCTTTTCGAGCCCGAGCAGCGGCGGGCAAAGCTGCTGCTCGGCGGCGATCGCGCGCAGCTTCGCGACCGCGGCGCGGCGGGTGCGGAACAGGCCGTAGAGATGCTCCTGCCGCCCGACGTCGAGGTCGTCCGCATACACGAGCTCCGGCCGCCAGCCGCCGTCCGCCTGCAGCTGCAACTGCCAGCTGCACAGCTCGCGACTGCGCCGCAATTTGCGGTTCATCGTCGGCAGCAGTGTCTTGACGAGTTCGGCTTCCTTCAGCAGCGCGCCGATCTCGCCGGCGGTCACGATCCAGTCGATGCGGCGCACCTGCTGCGACAGCGTCATCTCGCGGCTGTCGCGGTGATCGGCGCCGAAATGCGACAGCACTCGCGTGCGCAGCGTCTTGCTCTTGCCGACGTAGAGCGGCAGGTCGTTGTCGCCGTAGAAGAGACAGACCCCGGGCGAGTCGGGAATCGCGTCGATGAGGTCCGCGTCGAGATGCGGCGGCAGCGTCGGCCGGCCGAGCAGGTCGCGCAGCACCGTCTCGACGCGCGCCGCGCCGAACTGCCGATGCACGCGCTGCCAGAACTGCCACAGCGCCTGCGCGTCGCCGAGCCCGCGGTGGCGCGCGTCGATTTCGAGGCCGTGCCGTGCGATCAGCGCGTCGAGGTTGTGGCGCCGCTCGTCCGGATACAGCCGGCGCGACAGGCGCACGGTGCACAGCACCTTCGGCCGAAAGTCGACGCCGAGCCGCCGGAACGCGGCGCGGATGAAGCCGTGGTCGAAGCGCGCGTTGTGCGCGATGAAGATGCGGTCGTGCAACCGGTCGAACACCGCGTCGGCGAGCTCGGCGAAGCGCGGCGCGTCGGCGACCATCTCGTTCGAGATCCCGGTCAGCCGCTCGATGTAGTCCGGGATCGGGTTGTCCGGCCGCACCAGGCTCGACCATTCGCGCACGCCGTCCTCGTCGACCTCGACGATGCCGATTTCGGTGATCGAGTCGCGCGACGACGTCGCGCCGGTCGTCTCGATATCGACGAACGCAAGGCCACGGGGGTGGAGGAAAGCGGGAATCATCGGGGGCCCGACGGGCGTGGGCGGTAACAGGGGCCGCCCATTCTATCGGCGATCAGGCCGCCGCGACGCCGCCGGGGGGATTCGACATCCTGCGGCGCCACGTCGCGGGCGGCGCGCCGACCAGGCGCTTGAAGGCGCGCGAGAACGCGGCCTCCGACTCGTAGCCGACGTCCTGCGCGATCGACGCCACCGTCCGCCGGGTGTCGCGCAGCAGCCCCGCCCCGAGCTGAATCCGCCAGTTCGCGAGGACGAACATCATCTCTGCGAGCCGTTCGAGCACCGCGTCGGCGCCGGCGCGCTGCTCCGTCGACTCCTGCGCCGCCTGATCGATGACGCGCGCGATCCAGCCGCCCGCGGCGGCGGACGGAAGATGCAGCAGGCGCGGCAAGGCCGCAATCAGCGGGTTGAACGGCCGCGCATCGGAACCGACGAAGCCGCAGACGAGGATCGTGGGCGCATCCGCGACGGGCGCCGTCGCCCCGGGTTCGCGGACGCCGCGGTGATAGGCGACCGGCATCGGCTTCGACGTCGCGCTGTCGACCTTCGGCGCGATGTTCACGCCCGGTCACCGGCGCACGGCCGCCGAGCTGCTGCGCGTCGTGCGTCCCGGCGGGCGCATCGGCCTCGCGGCGTGGACGCCGGAAGGCTTCATTGGCGAACTGTTCCGCCTCGTCGGCAGTTACGTTCCGCCGCCCGCCGGCGTGGCGTCGCCGTTGCGCTGGGGCGACGAAAGCTACGTCGTCGCGCTGTTCGGCCCGCAGGCCGAAGCGATCCGCTGCGCGCCGCCTCTACAACTTCCGCTACCGCTCCCCGGCCCACTGGATCGAGATCTTCCGCCGCTTCTACGGCCCGACGCACAAGGCGTTTGCCGCGCTCGACGCCGACGGGCAGAGCCGGCTCCACGCGGACCTGATGCGGCTGCTCGAATCCCGCAACGTCGGCGGCCCGGACTCGCTGGTGGTTCCGGGGGAATACCTCGAAACGGTGCTCGTCCGGCACTGAGACCGGACGGCGGGCAAGGCCGCGCGGTCTCTGCCCGCCGCACCCGGTTCCGTTTGTCTTGGGCGGCGATTCCTGCTATGAACGCGGGACTTTCCGACCCCCGCCGACAGTCCCCCCTGCTCCCATGCCATCCCTCGAACCCGCAATCCTCCATGCAGACGACGCGCTGATCGTCGCCGACAAGCCGGCCGGCCTGCTTTCCGTGCCCGCGCGCGGGGACGAACGGCAGGACTGCCTCGCGAGCCGCGTCCAGGCGCTGTATCGCGACGCGCTGATCGTGCACCGCCTCGACATGGCGACGTCGGGGCTGGTCCTGCTTGCGCGCGGCCCGGAGATGCTGCGGCGGATGAGCCTCGCGTTCGAGCAACGCGTCGTCGGCAAGCGCTACGTCGCGCTGGTGCAGGGCCATGTCGCCGACGACGCCGGCGAGATCGACCTGCCGCTCGGCCCGGACGTGGAAAACCGGCCGCGGCAGATCGTCGATCCGTTGCACGGCCGCCGCGCGCTCACCCGCTACCGCGTCATCGCGCGCAGCGGCTCGGGAGCGGACGCGGTCTCGCGCGTCGAGCTGAAGCCGGTCACCGGCCGCTCGCATCAGTTGCGGGTGCATCTCGTGTCGATCGGGCATGCGATCCTCGGCGATCCGCTCTACGCGCCACCCGAAAGCGCCGCGCGCGAGCCGCGCATGCACCTGCACGCGGCCGGCATCGCGTTCATCCATCCGGACACCCGGGTCCCGGCGAGCTTCGAGAGCCCGGTGCCGTTCTGACCCCCGTCGCTGTCCCCGGACCCAGCCGGTCCATCACGAAACCGCGTGGTAACTGCGCCACGCTGCACCGCACGAAATGTTTCAGTTCGCGTCGCCGATCTGAGAGAATCCGCCCCGTCTCGATTTCAGGATATCGGCCGTCAGTCGGGGTCCCGGGTGCGGAAGAGCCGATTTCCGTCACCGGCCGCGACTGCGAAGCCGTGCAGATGATTCAACTATTTGGCACCCTCGACCCCTGGCTCCTCGCCAGTCTCGTCCTTGCGCTGGCGTTCGTGCTGGCCTTCGAGTTCATCAACGGCTTTCACGACACGGCCAACGCGGTCGCCACGGTGATCTACACGCGCGCGATGCCGCCCTACCTCGCGGTGATCGCATCGGGCGTCTTCAATTTTCTCGGGGTACTGCTCGGGGGCGTCGGCGTCGCGTACGCGGTCGTGCATCTGCTGCCCGTCGAACTGCTGATCGACGTCGAGACCGGGCGCGGGCTGGCGATGGTGTTCTCGCTGCTGACGGCGGCGATCGCGTGGAACCTCGGCACCTGGTACTTCGGGATCCCCGCGTCGAGCTCGCACACGCTGATTGGCTCGATCCTCGGCGTCGGCCTCGCGAACGCGATGATCACCGACATCGCGCTCGCCGAAGGCGTGAACTGGCAGAAGGCGATCGATATCGGGATCTCGCTGATCGCATCGCCGATCGCCGGCTTCGTCGTCGCCGGGCTGATCCTGATCGCGCTGAAATGGAAGAAACCGCATTCGTCGATGCATCGCACCCCCGAGTTCCGCATGGGCGAGGTCGGCAAGAAGCATCCGCCCTTCTGGAGCCGGCTGATCCTGGTACTGTCGGCGATGGGCGTGAGCTTCGTCCATGGTTCGAACGACGGCCAGAAAGGTATCGGGCTGATCATGCTGGTGCTGATCGGGATCGTGCCGGCGCACTTCGTCGTGAATCTGAACAGCACCTCGTACGACATCAGCCGCACCCACGACGCGGCGGGCCACCTCGGCGAGTTCTACCAGCGCAACACCGCGTCGCTGTCGGGCTACCTCGCGCTCGGCAAGTCGAACGGGACAGATCTGCCAACGAAGTTCCGTTGCGATCCGCAGCAGACCGAGATCACGATCGCGGCGCTGCGGCGCGACCTCGAGGGCGTCCAGAGTTACGACGACCTCGCCCATCCGGCACGCATCGCGGTGCGTCGCTACCTGCTGTGCCTCGACGACACCGCGCGCAAGGTCTCGAAGCTCGCCTACCTGCCCGACACCGAGAAGAAGGACCTCGCCCGCCTGCGCAAGGACCTCACCTCGACGACGGAATACGCGCCGTTCTGGGTCGTGCTCGCGGTCGCGCTGGCGCTCGGCTTCGGAACGATGATCGGCTGGAAGCGCGTCGTCCTCACCGTCGGCGAGAAGATCGGCAAACAGGGCATGACCTATTCGCAGGGGATGAGCGCGCAGATCACCGCCGCGATGGCGATCGGCCTTGCCAACGTGTACTCGTTGCCGGTGTCGACGACGCACGTGCTGTCGTCGGGCGTCGCGGGGACGATGGCCGCGAACCGCAGCGGCCTGCAAAGCCGCACGGTCGGCAACATCCTGCTCGCGTGGGTGCTGACGCTGCCCGCGTCGATGCTCCTGGCGGCGGGCCTGTACTGGCTGGCTTACCGCAGCTTCATTTCCTGAGCGGGATTCGTCCGCCGGGGACGGGCGCGAGCCGTCCCCGGCAGCGGCGGGACGTTCAGCCCGCCCGCAACTGGATCGCCTTGTACTCGAGGAACTCTTCGAGTCCGTAGACGCCGTTCTCGCGGCCGAGCCCCGACTGGCGGTAGCCGCCGAACGGCGCGAGCGGGTTCCATGGCGCGCCGTTGACGTCGACCTGGCCGGTGCGGATGCGGCGCGCGACCGCAAGGCCGTGCTCGTCGCTGCCCGCCCAGACCCCGCCACCGAGGCCGTAGATCGAGTCGTTCGCGATCGCCACCGCATCGTCGTCGCCGTCGTGCGGCAGGATCACGAGTACCGGCCCGAACACTTCCTCCTGCGCGATCGTCGCCTTCGCGTCATCGACGACGAGCACTGTCGGCGCGACGAAAAAGCCTTCACCCGCCGGCGCGGCATCGGCGCCCCCGGCGACGACCCTGGCGCCCTCCCCGACGCCGCGCCGGATGTAGCCGACGACACGGTCGCGCTGCGCGGCCGATACCAGCGGACCGAGGCGGCTGTCTTCAGCGAGTGCCGGACCGACCCGGAACGACGACGCAGCCGCGGCGGCGAGGCGCGCCGCGTCGTCGAGCTTCGCGCGCGGCACGATCATCCGCGTCTGCGCGGAGCACGTCTGGCCCGAATTCAGCAGGCAGTTCGACACGGTGCCCTTCACCGCCGCCGCGAGATCCGCGTCGTCGAGGACGACGGAAGCGGACTTGCCGCCGAGTTCGAGCGCGACCTTCTTGACGGTCGCCGCGGCGAGTTCGGCCACCCGCTTGCCGGCGCGCGTCGAGCCGGTGAAGGACACCATGTCGACGCGCGGGTCCGACGCGAGCACTTCGCCGACGACCGGACCGTAGCCGGTCACGAGGTTGAACACGCCGGCCGGCACGCCCGCTTCCGCAATAATCTCGGCGAGGATGAACGCGTTGATCGGCGCGACTTCCGACGGCTTGAGCACGACCGTGCAGCCGGCGGCAAGCGCCGGCGCGACCTTCAGCGTGATCTGGTTCAGCGGGAAGTTCCACGGCGTGATCGCGCCGACGACGCCGACCGGCTCGCGCACGACGAGCGAATTGCCGACCCGCGCTTCCCATTCGAACTCGCGCGCGAGCTGCGCGTAGTGCCGCCAGCTCCCCAGCGGCCCGCCGACCTGCACGCGTGCGGCCAGCTTCAGCGGCATGCCGACTTCGTGCGCGATCGCGAGCGCGAGATCGTCGCTGCGCGCCCGGAAGCCTTCGGCGATGCGCTCGAGGCAGTCGGCGCGTTCCACCGGCGACGCGCGCGACCAGCCGTCGAACGCGTCGCGCGCAGCCGCGATCGCAGCTTCGGCGTCCGCCGGCGCGCCTTCGGGCACACGCGCGTAGATCGACGCGTCGCTTGGGTCGATGACGTCGATGAAGCCGCTGCCCTGCGGCGCGACCCACTGGCCGCCGATAAAGATCTTGTCGCGAACGATGGTCATGGGAAATTCCTCGGCTGTCGGGAAACCCGTCGACTATAGCTGGTGACCATGCTCGGTGACGCGCGGCCCGCCGGCGACGGCTCCCTGCGCCGGCGCACAACGATCCCGCCGGCTGTGAACCGGGCAATGAAACAGGTACCGTTCGCCCCGAGCTTGTCGAAGGGCTCAGCCCGAACGGTATCGGTTGCCGGATTAACCGCGAGCCGGCGCGGATTTCCCGCCTTCGACCGGCGCGGTCCCGTCGCGACCCAACAGTTGCTCGAATTCTTCGAGCGGCACCGGCCTGCTGAACAGATAGCCCTGATACGCGCGACAGCCGATCTCCTCCAGGAAGGCGCGTTGCGCCTCGCATTCGACACCTTCCGCGATGACTTTCAGGCCGAGGCTCTGCGCGAGCGCGACGACAGTTTTCGCGATCGCCGCGTCGTTCGGGTCGGTCAGCACATCCCGGACGAACGAGCGGTCGATCTTCAGCTTGTCCGGCAGCAGACGCTTCAGGTACGACAGCGACGAGTAGCCGGTCCCGAAGTCGTCGAGCGCGAAGCTCACACCATGCGCTCTGAGGCGCGTCAGTTTCGCAATCGTGTCCTCGACGTCGCTCATCAGCTGGCTTTCGGTGAGTTCCAGCTTGAGCTTCGCCGGAGCGACCCCCGCCCCCTCGATGATCGCGAGCACCTGTTCGACGAAATCGTCCTGTTGCAACTGTTGCGCGCTGACGTTCACCGCGAGCGTGAGGTGTTCGGTCGCGGGGTGCTCCGCCCACGCGGCGAGCTGAACACACGCGCGTTCGAGGACCCAGCGACCCAGCGGCAGGATCAATCCCGTCTCCTCGCACAACGGGATGAATTCGTTGGGGAACACGAGGCCGCGCTCGGGATGCAGCCAGCGCACGAGCGCTTCGGCGCCGGTCAGCCCGCCCCCGTCGTCGACTTGCGCCTGGAAGTGCAGGACGAACTGGCCGACGCGCAGCGCGTCGCGCAGATCGGTTTCGAGCGCGACATGCGCAGCGACGGCCGCCTGCATTGCCGGGTCGAAGAAGCGCACCGCGTTGCGGCCGGCGCCCTTGGCCTGATACATCGCGAGGTCGGCCTGCTGCAGCAGGCTGTCGATCGAGACGTGTTCCGCTCCGAACAGCGTCACGCCGATACTCGGCGTACTGCGGTGCTCGCGGCCGTCGAGCGTGTACGGTTTGTCGAGGGCGGCGCGGATCTTTTCGGCGACGATTTCCGCCTGACCCGCCGCTTCGCTCAGCCCGTCGCTGAGATTGTCGAGCATCACGACGAATTCGTCGCCCCCGAGCCGGGCAACCGTGTCCCCGTCGCGCACGCATTCGAGCAGCCGGCCGGCGACCAGTTGCAGCAGCTGGTCGCCCTTGTTGTGACCGAGCGTATCGTTGAGCGACTTGAAATTGTCGAGATCGATGAAGAGCAGCGCGCTGCGGCGCCGGGTGCGCGAGTTCCCCGCGAGCGCCTGGTGCAAGCGATCGAGCAGCAGCCGGCGGTTCGGCAGGTGCGTCAGCGGGTCGTAGAACGCGAAATACCGTATTTCTTCCTCGGCGGCCTTGCGGTCGCTAATGTCCGTCTGCGTCCCGACGTAGTGCGTGACCGATCCGTCATCGCCTTTCACCGCGGTGATCGTCAGCCACTTCGGGTAGATTTCGCCGTTCTTGCGGCGATCCCAGAGTTCCCCCTGCCATACGCCGGTGCGCGCCACGCTATCCCACATTGCCGCGTAGAAAGCCGCGTCATGCCGGCCGGATTTGAGAATTCGCGGCGTTTGGCCCACGACTTCCGCGGCGGTGTAGCCGGTTTCCTCGGTGAAGGCCCGGTTGACCCTGAGGATCGTGTTGTTCGGGTCGCAAACGATGATGCCGACATGGGCCTCGAACGCCGCTGCCGCAATGCGCAGGTCCGCGTCGATCTGCCGCTGGTCGGTGACGTCCCGCAGGATCACCGTGAAAAACTTCCGGCCGTTCGCTTCGAGCTGCGAGATCGACGCCTCGATCGGGAACTCCTCCCCGTTCGCCCGCAGCCCGGTGATCGTCCCGGGCCCGTGACGGTTCGGCGTGTCCGACGCGTCGAAAGCCTGCAGATGCTCGATGTAGCGCGCCCTGACCCGCTGCGGCAACAGCACGCCGAGCCATTTCTCGAGCACGTCCCGCGCGTCGTAGCCGAACATGCGCTCCGCAGCGGGGTTGAACAGCACGATCCGCTGCTCGCCGTCGATCATCACGATCGCGTCCATCGCCGATTCGATGATCCCGGTCAGTTGGGCTTGCTGCTCGCGCCGCGCACGATCGATCGCGGTCCGCCGCGTCTCGCTTTCGCGCAGCACCTCGGCAGTGCGCCAGATCAAGGCACCGAACAGCACGACGTAGACGACCGACACGAGGGCGACGCCGAAATCCGACTCGAAATGCCCCCCGCGCTCGCCGAGCAGGCGCGCCCACCCGATCAGGAACGGTGCGATGAAGGCGACCGGCAGCAGGCGCCGCGCCATCAGCCCGCCCAGTGTGTCGCTCGTCACGGTCACCATCAGGCCGTGCCGCGGACGGACGAGGAACACGCCGACGTTGATCAGCACCAGCCCGACCGCCGTGGGGAACGCAACGTTTGAATAAAGCCCGAGGCCGTACAGCGGATAGACGTCATAGGCGTACCCGAGGATCGCGAGGACACCGAACAGCCCGCCGCCGAGCGCGGCCGCCTGCGACTCGAAGCGCGCGCGGGGACGGTCGAGCATCAGCAGCGCCACGCCGAAAAACGCGAAAGCGAGCGCAGCCGCCAGTGGCATCCGCGCGGCCGGGCCGCCGCTGCGCGGCTCGAATGGCGCGTCGAACAGCATTCGGTCGATGCCGAAATCGGCGGAGAGGACGTACTGGCCCAACGTCAGCAGCGCGAGCAGCGTCAGAGCCGCCGCCGAAAGCCGGCTCGCGACGCGCCACGCCCGCACGTCGGCGCTCTTGTCGGCGGCAGTGAGCGAAATTCCCGCCAGGATGAAGCCGAGCGCGGTATTGGGCTTCATCGCCACCCAGGGCGGCAGCAAGGTCTTCAGCGCGTCGACTTCGAACGCCCATCCCGAAAGGACGGCCAAGCCCAGCGTGAGCGAGGCGAGCGCACAACAGCGCGCGGCACGTTCGCATGCCGCGGCCAGGGGAGCGCTCGCGTTGTCCTCGTTCATGTCGGGGGCCGCATTGTCCTTTTCCCGACATTCTCTCATTCCGCGAGCAATCGCGGCGGTCCGCCACACCTTTCGATGCAAGGAGGTGTTCGACCGAGGACCGGCCGGGCGCAGAGGCGCGAAAGGCAACGCCGGCGGCCCGCAATATGCGCCCTGGCCGCCCAGGACTGGAGGCCGAACCGCAAACGGCCTGGCCGGAAGCCAAAACGGAAACTGCTACATCGATTCGCCGCGCAACGCCCGCAGGTGCCAGTCGAAGACCTCGCCGAGCCGGTGCGGCGTGTGCCGGCCGGGCGACCGGTCCAGCGCCGGCTTGAGGTCCGGGTGCGCGCAGTTGTCGATGACGGCCTTCGCGCGCTGCTTCGGGAGAGGCCGCGGAGGTCCGCAAGACCGCGTTGCGTGACGAGCACCTGCACGTCGTGCTCCGCGTGGTCGACGTACGGGACCTTCGGTCACGCGTGCGCCGAACAGTGCAAGAGTGCTGCTGCGATACTTGAGGCACACGGCGCGCGGTTCCTATTGACCCACAAGCTCATTGAACATTTGTTCGCGGGCATAGTGCTGACCGAAAACGTGGTTGCTGAATAGCACGGCGTCTCCGGCGACATAGGTGTCGACTCGGTGCAGCATCGGCGCTTCGACGCCGCTCTGGTCAATCTCGGCATGGTTGGCGACGATGTAATCGATCTTGGCAGGCCCTGGCGGGAGTGAGTCCGCTCGGTGCCGTTCGCGGCCAATTTCGACGTTACGGCGGCTGCAAACGAAGTGCTCAAGGCAGCAATCAGAGTAATGGCAATGTTCTTCGTGAATTTCTGCATTTCAATCTTCAATATCAAG
This sequence comes from Aromatoleum sp., assembly GCF_036675785.1. Classification (NCBI taxonomy): domain Bacteria; kingdom Pseudomonadati; phylum Pseudomonadota; class Betaproteobacteria; order Rhodocyclales; family Rhodocyclaceae; genus Aromatoleum; species Aromatoleum sp. The sequence goes on along the minus strand of NZ_JAKFEF010000053.1, from coordinate 25,367 downwards.
TGTGAAATTGCCGGGATTTACAGCCGGACCTCATCGACAGGATGCAAATGACGAAACGTGAAAAGAAATGCCAGGTCGCGGGAAAGTATTTCTGTGTTGACGCGCGCTGCCTTTTCCGACGGACCGCAATTAATTGACGGCTTCGACCACCCAAGGCGTTAGCGAGAGATGTGCCATGTCACTTAGGTCATTGAAACAACACGCCTTCGTATGCCAATCAGGATCAATCCAAATCACCGAATGAACGTTCATTTGAACGTTCAGCGTTCAGGTGTTCCAGGCTTGACACTTTCCGGATCCGAATTCAGGCAACGCGAGCGGGAAGCATCCGCACTATTCGGCAGGACTGCTTCGTTCGAGATCAGCGCGAACGGTAAGGGCGGGCAGGAACTCGATACAGGCATCGCCCACTCACAGCGCTCATGCCGGTTTTTAGCAGGTTCAAATCACCTTTTTGCTCTGCAAACGGGCCCCTGCGGCATTTGAGCCAAATCAAGGTTCGACATTTAATAGCCGAGTAATTTTCTCGGCCATTATCGATTCCCCTTCCGTTCGCGAAGAAGAAACAATGCTGTTCGAGACTTATCGAAGATTCCTTTTTGCGGGCGAAGCGGCCGTCGACGCCCTCGGGACGACTCATTGATGACCGACGAGGACTGCAAGCTCGAATTGAGGATAGACGCGGCTGAAATTGCCGAGCGCAAACGATTCCTCGATTTCGACGAAACCGACGTGGCGCGGCTGCGAGCAGTTCATGAAAGGATTGCCGAGGCCCGCAGCGGTTTTTCAGATGGCCTTTACGATTACCTGCGACGCTATTCCCCGCTCGCAGCGCTGCTCGACGACGAGAAATCGGTAATCCGGCTCAAGGCTGCTCATGATCGCTACTTTGCCGAGCTGACCGAGGGCGACTACGGTGCAGACTATGTCCAGCGACGCCTCAAGGTCGGACTGGTGCATGCACAGATCGGACTCGAGCCGAAATGGTACGTGGGCGCCTTTCGGAAATATCTGGCCGACATGCTGCCGGCGCTCTGGGACCAGGCCGACGGAGATCGCGACAGCTTCCTCGGCACCTGCGACGCGCTACTCAAGGTCGTCGTCTTCGATCTATGCCTGACGCTCGATACTTACATTCATGCCGACAAGCGCAGCATCGCCCTGCGGGATCGCGCCATCGAATCCAGCGTCAACGGCATATTCATTGCGAACGCGACGCTCCCCGAATACCCGCTTATCTACGTGAATCCTGCGTTCGAACGCATTCTCGGGTTCGCGCCAGGCAGCGCCCTGGGCAAAGCCTGCATCTGTCGTGACGATGAGGCGGGCGAGGTTTGCAATGCCTATGCCGATGTCTGCCAGGCGATCAGCCGCGGCACCGAAGGCTACACGGTGCTCAACCTGATACGGGACAACGGCCAGCAGCAATGGGTGGAGCTCTTTCTCGCGCCGGTCGAGAATGAATCCGGCAACGTCACCCATTTCATCGGCGTGCTGAACGACGTCACGGATCGCACGCGGGCCGAGACCTTGATGCATCAGGCCAGCCACGACGTGCTGACCGGTCTGCCGAATCGCAGCCTGCTGCACGACCGGATCAGCCACGCTGTCGCGCGCAGCCGCGGAGGGCTGAACGCCGTGCTGTTTCTCGATCTGGACCGCTTCAAACTGGTTAACGATAGCTACGGACACGCGGTCGGCGACGGTCTCATCCGGGAGGTTGCCAGCCGCCTCTCCGGTTGCCTGCGCGAAGGTGACACGGTGGCGCGACTGGGCGGCGACGAATTCGCTGTTTTGCTGGAAGATCTGTCGAGCGCCGAGGATGTGGCGCGGCTCGCAGGAAAGCTTCGCGACCGACTCGCCGAAAACGTCCGCGTCGGCGGCCTCGAGCTGCCGCTGTCCGCGAGCATCGGCGTTGCCCTCGCGCCCCGTGACGGAACCGATCCGGAAACGCTGCTCAAGCACGCCGACATCGCGATGTATCGCGCCAAGGAATACGGACGCAACGGGTACTGCTTTTATGCTTCCGAAATGGACCACCACGCGCGCCGCCGCTTGACGGTCGAAAGCGAGCTGCGGCGGGCCCTGGTGGCGGGCGAACTGGAAGTTCACTACCAGCCGCAGGTTGACCTCGCCAGCGGCGCACTGATCGGCGCGGAAGCCCTGGTGCGGTGGCTGCATCCCGTGCGGGGCATCGTGTTGCCCGCGGAGTTCATTTCGGTGGCCGAGGAGACCGGGTTGATCGTGCCACTGGGCGAGCAGGTGCTCCGCGCGGCCTGCCGCGAGAGCGCGCGGTGGCGCGAGGCCGGGCGGCCCGATTTGAAGGTGGGAGTGAATCTGCCGGCCCACCAGTTTCGACAGCGCGACCTTGTCGCGAAACTCACCGCGATCCTCGCCGAGACGGGCGCCCACGCATCTCAGCTCGAGCTGGAGATCACGGAGAGCGTTGCGATGGCCGACGCCGATGGCAGCGCTGCGGTCCTTGCGAGCCTGCGCGACCACGGCATCTCGCTCGCGATCGACGACTTCGGAACCGGCTACTCGTCCCTGTCCTATCTGAAACGCTTTCCGATCGACGCCATCAAGATCGACCGTTCATTCATTCGCGGCATTCCGAATGACGGTGACGACACCGCGATCGTTCAGGCGATCATCGCAATGGCCCGCAGTATGCGCCTCTCGCTATTGGCCGAGGGGGTCGAAACCCCCGAACAACGCAGGTTTCTCCTCGACCAAGGGTGCCAGTCGGCCCAGGGCTATCTCTTTGGTCGTGCCATGCCCGCGACAGAGTTTTACGCGCTGATCGCCTCGACGGCGGCACCGCGTCCGCGGCCGCGTACCGCTGATCTGACCGCGAAATAGCTGGCTGCAGTCGGAGCATGCCGCGACGAAGTCCCGCCGCGGCGGCTACATCGACTCGCCGCGCAACGCCCGCAGGTGCCAGTCGAAAACCTCGCCGAGCAGGTGCGGCGTGTGGCGGCCGGGCGACTGGTCGAGCGCCCGCTTGTAATAGTCGGTCAGCGCCGGCTTGAAGTCCGGGTGCGCGCAGTTCTCGATGACGGCTTTCGCGCGCTGCTTCGGCGACAGGCCGCGAAGGTCCGCGAGGCCGCGCTCGGTGACGAGCACCTGCACGTCGTGCTCGGTGTGGTCGACGTGCGGGACCATCGGCACGATGCACGACACCGCGCCCTGCTTCGCGACCGACGGCGTCATGAAGATCGACAGGTAGGCATTGCGCGCGAAGTCGCCGGAGCCGCCGATGCCGTTCATGATCTTCGAGCCCATCACGTGCGTCGAATTGACGTTGCCGTAGATGTCGGCCTCGATCATGCCGTTCATCGCGATCACGCCGAGGCGGCGGATGACTTCGGGGTGGTTGCTGATCTCCTGCGGGCGCAGCACGATGCGGTCGCGGTAGCGGCCGAGGTCGGCGGTGAGCTCGGCGAGCGCCTCGTTGCTGAGCGAGAACGCGGTCGCCGACGCGCTCGCGAGCTTGCCCGACTTGATCATCTCGAGCATGCCGTCCTGCAGCACCTCGGTGTAGGCGGTCAGGTTGTCGAACGGTCCGTCGTTGAGGCCAGCCATCACCGCGTTCGCGATGTTGCCGACGCCCGACTGCAGCGGCAGCAGGTTCGCCGGCAGGCGCCCCTTCTTCACTTCGTGCGCGAAGAAATCGAGGATGTGCCCGGCGATGCGCTGCGAGTTTTCATCGGGAGCGCTGAACGCCGAGTTGCGGTCCGCGCTGTGCGTCTCGACGACCGCGATGATCTTGTCGGCCGCGCAGCGCAGGTAGGGTTCGCCGATGCGGTCCGACGCGCGGACGAGCGGAATCGGCTGCCGGTTCGGCGGCAGCTGCGTGCCGTAATAGATATCGTGCATGCCTTCGAGGTCGGGGCTCTGCCACGAATTGACCTCGAGGATGACCTTGTCCGCCTGGTCGAGCCACGTCTTGTTGTTGCCGACCGACGACGACGGGATCAGCCGGCCGTCTTCGAGGATCCCCGCGACCTCGACGACCGCGACGTCGAGCTTGCCGAGGAAGCCGGACCAGACGAACTGCGCGACGTGCGACAGGTGGATATCGATGTATTCCATCCGGCCGTCGTTGATGCGCTCGCGGCAGGTCGGGTCCGACTGGTACGGCAGCCGCATCTCGATGCCGTCGACTTTCGCGAGCGCGCCGTCGAGCTCGGGCGCGGTCGACGCCCCGGTCCACACACCGATGCGGAATTTCTCGCCGCTCGCGTTCGCGGCGTTGATCCGCGCGGCGAGCGCCTGCGGCACCGCCTTCGGGTAACCGGCGCCGGTGAAGCCGCTCATGCCGACGTTCGCGCCGTTCGGGATCAGGCGCGCGGCGGCGTCCGCCGACATGACGCGATCGCGCAGCGCCGCGCAGTGAATTCGATTCTCTTTGCTCATCGTGTTCCGTCTCCAGACAGCCCGCATCGGCGTTGCCGGGGACGGAACGCGGACGGGCGAAAGGTCCCGCTGCTGCGGGTCGCGAGCGACCGCTCGATGTCATCGCTTGTGGCGAGGCATCGGGCCGCTTCTTCTAGCTTGTACGGGAATCGCGCACCACCCGGGCGGGGCAGTGCGCGCTGCGCTCGGTCGTATCCGGCCGACGACAGAGGAGGGAGAGGGCCGCCGGTCAGGACCGATGCATTGGTAGCGAGTCTAGTCAGCGCTTTGCCCGCTCACAAACGACGATTTATGATGCGATGCATTAGCCCCAGTTAACCATCGAACGATGAAGTACCGTTTGCCCGGCCTCGCCCTGCTGCGCACCTTCGAAGCGGCCGCGCGCCGCCTGAGCTTCAAGAAGGCGGCCGAGGAACTCCACGTGACGCCCGCAGCGGTGAGCCAGCAGATCAAGGCGCTCGAGGACTGGCTCGGCGTCCCGCTCTTCCGCCGCATGACCCGCGCGCTGGAACTGACCGAGCAGGGCGCGGCGATGCTGCCCAAAGTGCGTGAAGGCTTCGAGTGCTTCGACGCGGCGGTCGAGGCGACGCGGGAGCGTGCGGCCGTTCCGCTGACGGTCATCGCGCCACCATCGTTCGCGAGCCACTGGCTCGTGCCGCGCCTGGCGCGCTTCTCGGGGGCGCACCCCGACATCGAACTGCGCCTCGCGAGCACGGCGGACACGATCCACCGGCGCGGCGAGGCGGCGGTGCTCGAAAAGGACGATGACTCGCGCGACCCGAGCAGCAAAGTCGCGATCCTGTACGGTCAGGGGGACTATCCCGGCTACCGCGTCGAACGCGTCTTCACGCCCGACTACGTGCCGGTTTGCGCGCCGTCGCTGCCGGGCCTCGCGGCGCTGACGGCGCCGCGCGAGCTCCGGCGCTTCACGCTGATCCACGACGAGACGCTGCACGAGCAGGTGCACGGCGGGCGGTCGCGCTCCGGCTGGGGGCAGTGGCTGCGGCGCGCCGGCGTGAGCGGCGTCGACGCGAGTCGCGGCCCGCGTTTCTCGAACGCGGTGCTCGCGATCGACGCCGCGCTCGCCGGCCAAGGGATCGCGCTGGCGTCGAAACCGCTCGTCGAAGCGCGCGTCGCCAATGGCAGCCTCGTGATCCCGTTCGACCTCGCGCTGCCGTCGGCGCTTTCGTACTTCCTCGTGATGCGCGAATCGATTTCGCACCGTCCGGCGATCGAGGCGTTCCGGGCCTGGCTGCTCGCCGAGGCCGCGGACACGGGCGGCACGACGGACTGAACGCCGCGTCGCTCCCCGCGTCCGCTCAGATCGATCGACGAACCGACTTCACGCCGCCTTTTGCTCCTCCGGCGGCGAGCCGCTTTTGATCGCGCCGCGCAGCCAGGTGCGCAGTTCCGGGGTGTCCTCGTGACCATGCACCGCGACCGCGTGCTGCGCCGCAGCCTCGACGAGTTCGTCGTCGGTGTCGGCCGACACCGCGACGGTGCAGTTCGTCGCGCTCGGATATTCGCGGCAATCGATGTATTTCCTCGTCATGGCGAGCTCCTTCGAGAAAGCGGGCTCGTGCCGCGCGTTGTCGTTGTCGGGCATTTGGCGGACGCGGATCGCAAGTCCTTCACACTCCCTTATTTCCCTATAGGTCGCATCAGGGCAGAGGGCAATCGGAAATTCGGCCGCCGCGGCGCTCAGATGCCGGCCCGCCCCGCGATCGTCGGTGCGTCCTGGTCCTCCCGTTTATCGGCGCGCACCGCGGCCAGCGAGGCCGGCGCGATCAGGCCCTGGGCTGCGGCGTGCACCGCCGCGAACTCGGTATCCGGCGCGAGGACGAGCTGGGCGCCGGTGTGCCGGACCTCGTCGATCAGCCGGTCGATCGCCTCGACGCGCCCCGGGTCGGGATTCACGCTGCGGATATAGATCGCGCGGATCCTGCCCGGATGTGCGTGGACGATTTCGGCGTAAACCTCGGGATCCTTCTCGCCGCTGTCGCCGATCAGCACGAACGGCAGGTCCGGAAAGCGTCGCAGGATGCGCTCGATGTTTTCGAGCTTGTGCCGGTGCTGGTGGCGCGACGACAGCAGCGACTGCCTGCTGAAGTCGCGCAGCAGCAGCGGCCCGGCGGGGATGTCCTGCAGGCGCAGGAACTCGACCAGCGGCGTGTAAAGATTCCACGGGCTGCCCGAGACGTAGAAGATCGGATTGCCTTCGTCGCCGCCGGCGCCGTCGGCGAGCGCGCGATAGAACGCCGCGACGCCCTTGAACGGCTTGCGCGTGTGCGCGTTCGAGCGAATCAGCAGCATCAGCATGCGCAGCTTGTTGCGGACGTTCGTCCACACGACGGTGTCGTCGATGTCGCTGATGACGCCGAAGCGGGCCGTCGGCGGCGGCACGAGAACCGGCGCCGCGACGCGCACCCCGGCAGACCGCGGCACGGGGCTGACGAGTTCGAGTTCGGCTTCATGCCAGCCACTGCGTTCCAGCGGCACGGCCGGCGACAGCTCGACGCTGAAGTGCCCTTCCGCGTCGGCGACGAGGGGCTCGTCGAGGCCGGCGAAGCGCACCCGCAACCCGGCGCCCGGCACTTCATCGGTCTCGAGCCGCTTGTACAGCTCGATCAGGTTGCGCAGCGTGCGGTCGTTCGGCGTAGGCACCGCGAAAGCCTCGTCCTTCAGAACGCGGCCCTGGATCAGCACGCATTCCTGCGTCCCGTACCCGGCGTAGGCGGCGATGATGAATGGGCCGCGTGGCGGCAACAGGCGGCGCACCCGCACGCGCGTATGCGCCGCGAGCCGGTCGGCGCGGCTCAGGAAACCATGAAGACGGCGCGGCGCATTCATTCCGATTCTCTCGTCCGCTGCATCCGGACCAGGTCCAAAAAATCTTCGGGGTTCGTCGATTCGGGGGCTTCAGTTCCTGCCGCCGCAACGCGAAAAACCGCCGTCGACGTCGCCCGCCCAGACCGCCGCGCCTTGCAACGCACGTTCCCGCAGCGGCTCGGGCCTGACATGGCGACGTGATTGCGCGGGACTTGCGGGAACCCGCCGCGAGCCGGTTCCCCCGGCCGCGCGGGCGCCGATCGACCTTGAACGGCCCCCCCCTCGGGTGCCAGATTGACTGGCGGCTTAGGCGCGAGGTGCGACATGAATCACGTCCTGTCCCTGGTCTTCCTCTTCGTCGTCCTGCCGGCACACGCGGCGCTATTGCGCTTCGACCTGAGAGGCGAATTCGAGGCGGCGTTCGATCCGCCGGTGCGCGGGACGGTCGCGATCTCGCACGACCTGAACGACGGCCCGAGTCAGCCGTCGTTTGCCGACACGGTGGCGCCGAACGGCACCCTCGCCCCGGACTACTTCGTCGGAACCGAATTCTTCTCCGCCGCCATCCCCAGCACGAGCCCCGAAGAGTTCGGCCCGATCGGTCCGGTTTCAATGCGTTTCGGCAACGGCGACGCACTGACGCTGAAGCCGTTTGCGAACTCGCAATCCATTTCGTCGGTCGCGTTCAACCGCTACCGCTACAGCTTCGACCTGGTCATGAGCGGCGAGGCGTTCGTGTTCCTGACCTACGAACTCCTGTTCTCGCCGCCGGACGGGGTGCCGTTCTGGCATCGCGCCTTCGTCGAATCGCTCGACGCGCCGGTGCAGCTGCTCGCCTTCGCCGACATCGAGAGCGCAGAGGGGATGATCGAGTTGAGCCAGCTCAACATGGCGGTGGAGTTCACGAGCGTGAGGATCGCGCTGCCCGCCGCTGCGCTCCCCGAGCCGCACGCGCTCGTGCTCGCGGCGACGGGCATCCTCGCGCTATGGGCCGCGAGCCGGCGAACGCTGCTTCGGGACCCGCGGCGGCGTGAAGCGTCAACCGCCCGGCGACGCGTCCGGATTCGTGCTTAGCGTCGGGCGAGCAGCAGTCCGCATTCGAGGTGGTGCGTGTACGGGAACTGGTCGAACACCGCGGCGGCGGCGATGCGATGCGTGTCCTGCAGCGCGGCGACGTTGTCGTGCAGCGTCTGCGGATTGCAAGAGACGTACAGCACGCGGTCGAAGCGGCACGCGAGGTCCACGGTCGCGTCGTCGAGGCCGCTGCGCGGCGGATCGACGAACAGCGTCGAGAAGCGATAGCCGTCGAGGTCAAGGTCCTTCAGGCGGCGGAATTCGCGCACGCGCGCGAGCGCGCCGCTGATCTCGTCGCTCGACATCCGCAGCATCGCGACGTTGTCGATGCCGTTCGCGTCGAGGTTGTAATGCGCCGCGTGCACCGACGACTTGCTGACTTCGGTCGCCAGCACCTGACCGAACAGCGGCGCCAGCGCAACCGTGAAATTGCCGTTGCCGCAATAGAGTTCGAGCAGGTCGCCGCCGAGCCCCGCCGCCTGCGCGCTTGCCCAGCCGAGCATCTGCCGGTTCACGCCGCCGTTGGGCTGCGTGAAGCTGCCCTCGATCTGCTTGTAGCGCAGCCGCCGGTCCCCGAGTTCGAACTCCTCGAGCACCCAGTCGCGGTCGAGCACGATCTTCTGCTTGCGGCTGCGCCCGATCAACTGCACGCCGAAGTCGGCGGCGAGTCCGCGCGCGGCCGCTTCCCAGCTCTCATCGAGCGGGCGGTGATAGACGAGGGTCACCATCAGCTCGCCGCTCAGGGTCGCGAGAAAATCCACCTGGAACAGCCGGCGTTTCAGGATTTCGTCGCGCTGCAGCCGTTCGCGCAGGCGCGGCATCAGCGCGCAGATCGGCTCGGCGGCGGCCGGAAAGGTGTCGATCGCGACCGGTTGCTTCGGGTCCGCGGGGTCGAACATCGCGTAATCGACGCGGTCGCCGTCGTGCCACATCCGGAACTCCGCGCGCAGCCGGTAATGCATCGGGGCCGACGCGAACACCGCGGGCTCGGGAACGGCGAAGGGCGCGAACGCGCGCTTGAACCCGGCCACCTTTTCGGCGAGCTGGGACGAGTAAAGGGCGGGGTCGATGCTGGGCAGGGGCATGGTAGGCGTGACGAAGAGGCCGGGACGGTCGCCTGCGCGTCGTTTGCGGAGCCGGCGCGAAGCGAGCGGCGAAATATACGCGCGTTCGTCCCAACGCAGAACCGCGCGCGATTTTGCACCTTCCCGTCCGGCCGTTGTCCTCACGAAAACGACCGGGCGCGACCGCGCCGTCACCGGAGACTTGCCGATGCTTCGTACGCTCAACGACCTGTTCCGCAACCTGTTCGACGCCGCGCCGTCCGCGAACGAAATGGAAAGTGCGCACGCGCTGCAACTCGCGACGGCGGTCCTGCTCGTCGAGGTGATGCGCAGCGATTCGGAAGTCGGCCCGCGGGAGCGGCAGGCGGTGCTCGCGGCGCTGCGCACGAAGTTCGACCTCGCCGACGACGAACTCGCGCGCCTCGTCGAGCTCGCGGAAACCGAAGCGACCAACGCGACCGATTTCCACCGTTTCACGTCGCGGATCAACAAGGGGTTCAGCGCCGAGCGGAAGCTGCGGATCGTCGAGTTCCTGTGGCAGGTCGCGCTCGCCGACGGCCACCTCAGCCACCACGAAAATCATCTGATGCGCCGGCTCGGCGACCTCCTCCACATTCCGCATGCCGACTACGTCGCCGCGAAGCAGCGCGCGCGCGAGCGGATCGACGCGGGCGAATGAACGGGGATCGGCATGACCGGCAAGGATGCGGAAAAGACCGCGGCGCCGTTCATCCGCCCGGACGCGTCGCTCGACGAGCTGCGCGAGGCGGCCGGGCACTGCACCGGCTGCGATCTTTACAAGAACGCGACGCAGACGGTATTCGGCGAAGGGCCGGACGACGCCCCGGTGATGCTCGTCGGCGAGCAACCCGGCGACGCCGAGGACCGCGCGGGGCAACCCTTCGTCGGCCCGGCCGGGCGGCTGCTCGACAAGGCGCTCGCCGAAGCCGGCATCGACCGCTCGCGCGTTTACGTCACGAACGCGGTGAAGCACTTCAAGTGGAGCGTCGTGCGCGGCCACAAGCGGCTGCACCAGACGCCGAAGATCATCGAAGTACGCGCGTGCGCGCCGTGGCTGCGCGCGGAGATCGAGCGGGTCCGGCCGCGCGTCGTGATCCTGCTCGGCGCGACCGCTGCGAAGTCCGTGCTCGGTCCGGGTTTCCGCGTGACCCTGCATCGCGGCGAACCGGTCCGGTCCGACCTCGCCGAGCGCGTCGTCGCGACGGTCCATCCGTCCTCGCTGCTGCGCATGCCCGACCCCGACGCGCGCGCCCGCGCGTTCGACGAATTTGTCGACGACCTGCGGAAAGCCGCGGGGGAGTCTCCTCCCCCGGCGCGCGGACCCGCGTAAAATCCACGCCCCGCTCCGCAGTCCGCCGGTCCCCGACCGCGAAACGCGCCGCCCGGCAGGCATCGGAAGCAACACCCGATCCATGGCCGCGCCGTTCGCGCGCCGCTGCGCGGCACCGCGCACCCGCGGCGCCCGGCCCAAGACACAGGAGACGAAAAATGCCGAAGTTCGCCGCCAACCTGACGATGCTGTTCAACGAGGTCGGTTTTCTCGACCGCTTCGACGCAGCGGCGAGCGCGGGCTTCGAGGCGGTCGAATGCCAGCTCCCCTACGCGTTCCCGACGGAAGCGCTCGCCGAGCGGCTCGACCGCGCCGGGCTCGTGCTGGTGCTCCACAACCTGCCGGCGGGCGACTGGGACCGCGGCGAACGCGGTATCGCGTGCCACCCGGACCGCGTCGGCGAGTTCCAGGACGGCGTCGGACGCGCGATCGACTACGCGCAGGCGCTCGGCTGCAAGCAGTTGAACTGCCTCGCCGGCATCGTGCCGGCCGGCGTCGATGCGGAGCGGGTGCACGCGACCTTCGTCGACAACCTGCGCTTCGCGGCGCCGAAACTCGCCGCCGCCGGCATCCGGCTGCTCGTCGAGCCGATCAACACGTTCGACATTGCGGGCTTCTACCTGAGCCGCACCGATCAGGTCGCGCGGCTCCTCGACGAGGTCGGCGCGGACAACCTCTTCATCCAGTACGACATCTATCACGCCCAGCGGATGGGAGACGAGCTCGCGGCGACGATCGCCCGTTTTCTGCCGAAGATTGCGCACATGCAGCTCGCCGACCACCCCGGCCGCAATGAACCGGGCACCGGCGAGATCGACTGGCGCCGTCTGTTCGACCACATCGACCGCCTCGGTTACGACGGCTGGGTCGGCTGCGAATACCGGCCGACCGGGACGACGGCCGACGGCCTGGGCTGGATCGAGCGGTTCACACGCTGAACACCGCGTTCCTTCGACAGCCCCAGCGAACCGATGTATTTCCCTTAGGGTTTAACGCAAAGAGAACGCCGCGATGCCTGACACTCCCCGCGAACTCCTCGCACGCCTGTTCGCCGCCGCGGTCGCCGCCGCGCAGCCGGAGCGCTGCCTTCCGCGCCACCTTCCTCCACCGCCGAAAGGCCGCACGCTCGTGATCGGCGCGGGGAAGGCGTCGGCGGCGATGGCGCGCGCGCTCGAACGCCACTGGGCGGGTGCGCTCTCCGGCCTCGTCGTCACTCGCTACGGCCACGCGGTGCCGTGCGAGCGGATCGAGATCGTCGAGGCTGCGCACCCGGTACCGGACGCGGCCGGCGAAGCGGCTGCGCGGCGGATGCTCGAACTCGTCCAGGGGCTCGGCGAGGACGATCTCGTGATCTGCCTGATCTCGGGCGGCGGCTCGGCGCTGCTGCCGCTGCCGGCCGCGGGCCTCGCGCTCAGCGACAAGCAGGCGGTCAATCGCGCCCTGCTGCAGTCGGGCGCGACGATCTCGGAGATGAACTGCGTGCGCCGGCACCTGTCGGCGATCAAGGGCGGACGGCTCGCCGCCGCGTGCCATCCGGCGCGCGTCGTCAATCTGCTGATTTCGGACGTGCCCGGCGACGATCCGGCGAACATCGCGTCCGGCCCGACCGTCGGGGACCCGACGCGCTGCGCCGACGCGCTCGACATCGTCCGCCGCTACCGCATCGACCTGCCCGCCGCGGCGCGCGACCTGCTCGAAACGGGTCGTGGCGAAAGCGTCGAGCCCGCCGATCCGCGGCTCGCGCGCGTGGCGACGACGCTCATCTCGACGCCGCAGATGGCCTTGCAGGCGGCCGCGGACGTCGCCGCCGCTGCCGGCTTCACGCCGCTCGTGCTCGGCGACGCGATCGAAGGCGAGGCGCGCGAGGTCGGCAAGGTCATCGCCGCGATCGCGCACCAGGTCCGCCGCCACCGCCAGCCGGTCGCGCCGCCGTGCGTGCTGCTGTCCGGCGGCGAGACGACGGTCACGGTGCGCGGCGACGGGCGCGGCGGGCGCAACGTCGAATTCCTGCTGTCGCTCGCGATCGCGCTCTACGGCGAGCCGGGCATCCATGCGCTCGCCGGTGACACCGACGGCGTCGACGGCCAGCAGGAGATCGCCGGCGCCTTCGTCGCGCCCGACACGCTCGCCCGCGCGTGGGCGCGGCAGATGAACCCGCGCGAACGGCTTGACGCGAACGACGGCCACGGCTTTTTCGAGGCGCTCGGCGATTCGCTCGTGACCGGACCGACGCTGACGAACGTCAACGATTTCCGCGCGATACTCGTCCTATGACTCCGGATGCCCCAACCCCTTAAGGAGAAACGAGAAATGAGAACGATCAAGGCACTGACGCTCGATGATGCGAAGCGGATCGCCGCGGCCGCCGAGGCCGAGGCGAACCGGAACGGCTGGGCGGTCAGCATCGCGATCTGCGACGCCGGCGGCCATGCGCTTTGGCTGCAGCGCATGGACGGTGCGCCGTTGATGAGTACCCAGGTCGCACCGGAGAAGGCGCGCACCTGCGTGATGACCGGCAAACCGAGCAAGGCGTTCGAAGACATGGTGAACAACGGCCGCTACGCCGCGCTGGCGATGCCGGTGGTGCCGCTCGAAGGCGGTGAGCCGATCGTCGTCGAAGGCGTCATCGTCGGCGCGGTCGGCGTGTCGGGGGTCAAGGCGGGCGAGGACGCGCAAGTCGCGCGCGCCGGCATCGCGGCCTTGACCGGCACCGGCGGATAAAGCGCCCGCTACGGCGCGCCTGCCTCGACGCGGGGGCCCGCCGCTTGCCCGAGTGTCGCTGCCGACCTCACATGGATTTCACCGCGACCTCGTCGAGCACCGCGAGGAAACCGGCGAGCAGCGGGCTCGGCGTGCGCTCCGCCGCGGCGATCGCGAGCGAGAAATACGCGCCCTCGTCGAGCAACGCCAGGTAACGCACGCGCGGCAGCCTGACGCATTCGAGCGGACCGGGCAGCATCGCGACGCCGAGGCCGGCCCCGACAAGGCCGATCTGCGTCGTCGCTTCGCGCGCGGTCTGCACTATGCGCGGCTCGAACCCTGCGCTGCGGCACAACCGTTCGAGCACGAATGGCAAACCGGAGCCGACGTCCGGAGGAAACGCGATGAAGCCGTCGTCGCGAAACTGGTCGAGCGACACCGCGCCCGCGCCGGCGTGGGGATGCGCCGCATTGACGACGAGCCGCAAGGGGTCGCGCCCGATCTCGCGCACGCCGACCCCGGCCGGCACTTCCAGCCCGCCATGGCGCACGAACCCGACGTCGAGCTCGCGCCGCGCGAGCGCGGCCAGTTGGTCGAGCGTGAACATCTCGCGCAATTGCAGCGCCACGTTCGGGTAGCGCTGACGGTAACGGTAGAGCGTGTCGGCAAGGGTCGACGTGTATGCGAGCGACGACGCGAAGCCGATCCGGAGTTCGCCGGCCTCGCCGCGGCCCGCGCGCCGGGCCTCCTCGACTGCCGCGCGCGACTGCTCGAGGATCCGGCGAGCGTGATCGAGAAACCGTTTGCCGGCCTCGGTCAGCGTGACACGCCGCTTTTCGCGGTCGAACAGCGGAGTGCCGACCTCTTCCTCCAGATCGCGAATCTGCATCGACAGCGGAGGCTGGCCGATATGCATGCGCTCGGCCGCGCGCGTGAAGTTCAGCTCTTCGGCGACGGCGACGAAGTAGCGCAGGTGGCGCAATTCCATAGCTTGCTTTCGTATATGGTTTTCACCATTTCAATATATTGGACAGATAGTCGAGAGGCAACCTAGGATGCTTTCCAGACCTTACGCGAGTTCGATATGTTGAAAACCGACCTCCCCGACCTTCCGATCGCCAGTGCCGCAGCCCGCGCCGGCGCCGCCGTTGCCTGCGACCCGGACGCCCGCATCGAAGCCGGCACGTCCGCGTTTCGCCGCGTGAACCTCGCGATGTTCGTCGGCGGTTTCGCGACGTTCTCGACGCTCTACGCGACGCAGCCGATCCTGCCGCGCCTGTCCGCGGACTTCGCGGTCGCGCCGACGAGCGCGAGCCTGTCGGTCGCCGCCGGCACCGCCGCGCTCGCGGCGATGCTGATCCCAGCGAGCGTGCTGTCCGACCGCTACGGCCGCGAGCGCGTCATGAAAACCGCGCTCGTGCTCGCCGCCGTCGTCGCGCTGGCGACCGCATTCGCGGCGGATTTCGGGCAATTGCTCATGCTGCGCGTGTTGCTCGGCGCCGTTCTCGCCGGCCTGCCGGCCGCGGCGATGGCCTACATCGGCGAGGAAGTCGCGCCGGGCGCGCAAGGGCGGGCGATGGGACTGCTCATTGCCGGCAACTCGCTCGGCGGCATGAGCGGCCGCTTCCTCGTTGCGACGCTCACCGACTGGACGTCGTGGCGGGTCGCCCTCGCGGTGCTCGGCGTGCTCGCCGTACTTGCCGCCCTGTTGTTCTGCCATGCGCTGCCGCGATCGCGCCAGTTCCGCCAACGCGCCGTCAGCATCGCCGCCGTCGCGCGCGATACCGCCGCGCTCTTCGCCGACCGGGCCCAGCGCTCGCTGTTTGCGATCGCCTTCCTGATGATGGGAGCCTTCACCAGCCTCTACAACTACCTCGGCTTCCGCCTGCACCTGCCGCCGTACTCGCTGGGGCAGACCGCGATCGGCGCGGTGTTCCTGCTGTATTTTGTCGGCACGCTCTCGTCGGCGTGGACCGGCCGGCTCGTCGACCGCATCGGCCGGCGCAAGGTCCTGTGGTCGATGATCGTCGCCAGCGTCGCCGGCCTCGCCGTCACGCTGTCCGACCATCTCGCGCTGGTGATCCTCGGCGTCGGCGGCCTCACCTTCGGCTACTTCGGCGCGCACACCGCCGCGAGTGGCTGGGTCGGCCGGCGCGCCGGCGAGCGGCGTGCGCTCGGCTCGGCCCTGTACCTGTGCAGCTACTACCTCGGCGCGAGCGTCATCGGCACCCTTTCGGGCCTCGCGTGGGAGCACGGCGCATGGCCCGGCCTCGTCACCGCCCTCGCGGCCGCGACGGCGCTCGCCCTCGCCGCCGCGTGGCAACTTCGGAACCTGCAGCCGATCGCCGCACCGGCGCGACCGGCTTTGAATACCGGCTCGTAACCCGGGCCGCGCGCGCCGCCCCGCTTCGTCACCGCGCCTTCGCCCCGGGATTTTCGCGTTTCAATGCCGATGCCGGTGATGCGCGTCGGGGAAGTGCGCGTGCGTGTGGCGCAGCGGTTCGTGCCGATGCGGATGGCGGTGCGGCTCACGGCCGTCCCAGTCGAAATCGTGATCGTGACGGTGGTGTTCGTCGTGGACGTGCAGATGGTCGTGCGCGATCGCCTCGTGCTGATGCTCGTGCTCGTGCCGCTCGGTCAGGTGCAACCAGACACCGAGGGCCATCAACAGGCCAGCGGCGACGAGTTGGGGCGCCAGCGGCTCGCCGAGCAGCACCGCGAGCAGCGCGCCGAAAAACGGCGCGACGCTGAAATACGCCCCGGAGCGGGCCGTGCCGAGTTCGCGCAGGCCGACGACGAAAAGCGCGAGGCTCACGCCGTACGCGAGCAGGCCGACGCCCATTGCGGCGACAGCTTGCGCAGGCGGGGGCAGTTCGGCGCCGATCGCCAAGGCCAGTCCGAGATTGACGACGCCCGCCGCGAGTCCTTTCACCGACGCGACCCACGTCGCATCGGCGAGCGACACCTTGCGGGTGAAGTTGTTGTCGAGGCCCCACGCGAGGCAGGCGCCGAGGATCAGCAGCGTCGGCACGAGCCCGGCGAACTGCGCCTCGCCCGGCCACGCCAGGACGAGCGCGCCGGCGACGATCGCGAACATGCCGAGCGCGATGCGGCGGTCGACGCTTTCGCCGAACACGAACCACGCGAGCAGCGCGGTGAACACCCCTTCGGCGTTGAGCAGCAGCGAGGCGCCCGATGCGGGCATTCCCGCGAGCCCGAACATCAGCAGCACCGGCCCGGCGACGCCGCCCGCCGCGATCGCCGCGACGAACCAACTTACCTCGCCCCGCGCGAGCCGCACCGCCGGCTGCCGCGATGCGGCGCGGTAGAGCCATAGCCCGATCCCCGATCCGAGGTACAGCAAGCCCGCGAGCAGCCACGGGCCGACGCCGTCGAGCAGCCGCTTCGCGAGCGGCGTTCCCGCGCCGAACAGCAATGCGGCAAGCAGCGCGGCGCGGACGCCGGGCGTGCAGGCGATGACGGTCGGGCTCATGATCCTGTCGACGCGGCAGCGCGAGCACTCCGCGGCCTGTTCGCTGCACCCCGGAACTCCCGCATCGCTCTTCGCCCCTCTTTCGCTCGCGTCGCGCCGGACGATGCCTGTCCGCTGCGGACAAGGTCAAGCACCGGGTCGCGCCGAGCGCTTTACAAAGCGACGCATCGGGGAGCCGGCTTTCCTGCTACCCTTCTCGGACGCCGCGGCGCCCGCGTGCGTTTCCGTGAATTTTCCACGAGGAATCCCTGGTCCGCGTCGCGGATCGCGGCGACTTCCGCATTTGCAGGTAGAAAAAACTTTTGACGACACGATTGCAAACCCGTGGCCTCTCCGCCGATCCGTTGCTGCAATGGACGAACCTCGCGCTCAAGACCGCGGAGATGATGGTCGCCTCCGCCCAGGTGATCGGACATCGGACTACGCGGATCGCCGGCGCGGGCTTGAGCCCGAGCGAACACGACCAGCGGGAATTCACGTTGATGGGACAGGAGAAGATCGAAGCTGCGACGGAGTCGGCGCGGGCGATGACCGAACGGCTGATTCGGATCAACGGCCGCCTGTGGACCGAGGCGTCGACGCAGATGTTCGCGGGCGCGAGCGCGATGTGGTCGCTCGCGACCAGCCCGTCACTCGCGGCATCGTTCGAACGCCAGGCGGCGCTTTTCGACGCGATGCGCGCACCGGCATTCGGCGCGACGGGTTTCGCGGGCTCGGCGGCCCGGCTCGCCCACTCCGTCCTCAAGCCGATCCACGCCAGGGCGACCGCGAACGCGCGCCGCCTGGGCACGCGTTAAGACTCGGGCTGCCGGCTTTGCGGTCGCCGCAATGGTGGCGGCCGACTCGCTGCACGCGCCGCACGGCGTCGGCTTCCGGCTGCGACTCGTGTCGGCTCGCGTGCCACTGCGCCGGAGACATCCGGCAGGGCCACAGGGAATTCATCACCCGGCCCTCGCTCAACCCGGTGACCGGACGGACGCCTGCCCCTCGCGGTTCTTCGCCTGCAGCGCCTTCAACAACCCGTCGATGCCGCCACTGCTGACCTCCGACGCGAAGCTGCTGCGGTAGCTCGTCACGAGGCTGACGTTGGCGACCGCGACGTCGATGACCTTCCACCCGTTGGCGCTGCGCGCCAAGTGGTAGTCGAGCGCGACCGGCTGGCCACCGGGCTGGTTGATCTGGCTGTCGACCCTGACTTCGTTCGCGTCGCTGCCCGGACGCACCGGTTTGAACGTCACGGTCTGGTCGCGGTAGCGCGTCAGCGAATTCGCGTACGTGCGGACGAGAAGCTGACGAAACTCGTCCGTCAACGCCTCGCGCTGAGCGGCGTCCGCCTGCGCCCACGCGCGGCCGACGGCGAGCGCCGTGATCCGCGGAAAATCGAAATGCGGGGCGATCCGGGTTTCGATCAGTTCGGCGGCGCGCTTCGTGTCGCCGGCCTGGATCTGGCGGTCCTCGCGAAGAATCGCCAGGACTTCCTCGGTGACGCTCTTCACCAGTTCGTCCGGCGCGCGCTCCTGGGCCGCGGCGGGGGTCCCTGCGAACAGCAGCAACGCTGAAAACAACAGGCGGGCAAATACGGTCATCGTGGTGCTCCTCCTGGCCTTGGGCGCCGCGCGGTCCTCTCCCGGGGAAGGGAGCCGCGCGGCGCGAGTCGCTCCGCGCGGATGCGACGCTGAGGGCTCAGTCGCTTACGGCATCACCTTCCTCTTGGGGCTGCTGTTCCACTCGTTCATCGACACCTTGCCGTCGCGGTTGGCGTCGATCTCATCGAAGCGCGCCTGCATGTCGGCCGAGCGCTTGGCCTCGTCCTTGCTGATCTGTCCGTCCTTGTCACGATCGAGTTCCTTGAACATCGACGACGTATCGCCGCTCTTCATCGTGCCGGTCGCATCCGGCGTCGTCGATCCGCCCGGGGTTCCCTGCGGTTGGGCCGAGTCGGTGCGAGGAGTCGAATCCTGGTAGCCGCCCTGCGCCAAGACCGCCATAGGCAGCGAAGCAGCGATCACCAGTGCCGTGAGAGTGAGCTTGCGTTTCATCGTCCATCTCCTATCGGTTTGCATCGAGCAGCCGTTCGATAACCGGCTGGGCACGGTAACGCAACCGCGATGCCAGCTCCCCGGAGCGCCTTTCCCGGCGCGGGTTTCGAGGATTCCGGGGAATTCATGGAACATGACCGGTGCGGCAAACCTGTCGCCGGCCCCCGACGCCCCGCCCTGCGATGCCGCCTCCGCGAGCGCAAAGCGCGGCAAAAGCGCGTGTCGTCCGCCGACGACATCGCAGCGCCTCCGGAGCAAGAAATACGCGGGCTCGCGTGAAAAAAACGAAGACGAAGCCCCGCGGGCAGTGTTGCTCGACCTGATCCAGCGCCCCTGCATGCCGGTATGCGATTTGACAAAGCCGGGGCGGCCTTCTACACCGAGATCGTCGAAAAGAACGGGAACAGCGGCCCCGAACGGCGCCTTTGCGAATGCACGCCTATGTGGGTGGCATCAAATGCAACCGTTCGCCCTGAGCTGTCGAAGGGCATTGGCCGGGCTTCGACAGGCTCAGCGCGAACGGTATTTGGTTGCGGCTAATCGTTTTTCCTCGCCCAGTGGATTCCGTTCGGGCCGAGCGCTTCGCCCGGCTAGGAATAGGCTTGGCTAAGACGGACGGGCTCCTGATGCCGACGATGACGAAATCGGGCGAAATCGCGCTCCGGCTGCCGGGCAATCCCCTTCCCGTGACCGGCGCACGCGACGCCTTGCCGCATGCGCTGTCGGCGGGAAGCCGGGCCGACGGCGCTGCGGACCCGTTCCTCGACCGCGTCCTCACGATCGAAGCACGTTTCAGCCTCGTCGCGCCGGGCCGCGCCGGGGGGCCGGAAACCACGACCGCGGTCGGCGACGACCGGCTCCTCGCCTTCGAAGCGGACGACGGCACGAGCGTGTTCATTCGTGCCGACAAGCTGCGCGACGATCTCGCCCGCGTACACCCCGAAGCGATCGGAGCCGACGGCTCGATCGACGTCGGCGCGCTGCGCGATCCGACCGCCGCCGCGCGCGGCATCACGGACTGGATCTGGTCGGGTATGTCGGTGCTGTCGTTGGGCAGCGACGCGATCACCGACGCTGCGCTCGACAAGGCGACGGAGTGGCTCGCCGAATGGCTCGGCGAAGCCGCGGGTGACCTCGCATCCGGTGGTGCTTCATGGCTCGGCGCGAAGGCGCTGATGTGGGCAATCGAGAACCGGCTGCCGGGCGAGCCCGGAATCTACCAGTGGCGCGATGGGGGCACGCTCGCGGCGTCGGACCGCTGCGAGCCCGGGGACGCGCGCCTCGCGGCCGGCGCGGACGCTCCGATGCTGCTTTTCATTCACGGCACCGGCTCGCACACGCTCGGCAGTTTCAAGGACTTGCGCAGCGGCAGCGCCGCCGGCGACTGGGAGCCGCTCGCGCGACGCTTCGGCGAGCGTATGTTCGGCTTCGAACACCGGACGTTCTCCGAGAGCCCGATCGACAACGCGCTCGCGCTGGCCCGCGCGCTGCCGGCCGAGGCCCGGCTGTCGCTTGTCACGCATTCGCGCGGCGGCCTCGTCGGCGACCTGCTGTGCGTCGCCGGCCTGTCCGACGCCGAGATCGCCGCGTACCGCCGCGCGCCGCCGCCGAACACCGTCGAAACGACGCAGCAAAAGCAGCTTCGCGACCTCGTCGCCGCCCGCGAGCAGGAATCGCTGCGGGCGCTGCGCCGGGAGCTCGAAACGAAGAACTTCCGCATCGAGCGCTACGTGCGCGTCGCCTGCCCGGCGCGCGGCACGCTGCTGCTGTCCGACAACCTTGACGTCTTCCTGTCCGGGCTGCTGAGCCTGACCGGGCGATTCGTCGGCGCCGTCAGCGGGCCGGCCGGCGGCGCGGCGCTGTCCGCGCTCAAACGAATCGTGCTGGAGATCGCCGACAAGCGGATCGAACCACGCCTCGTGCCCGGCATCGAGGCGATGCTGACCGACGCGCCGATGGCCACGCTGCTCGCCGGCGCGCAGCGCAAGCAGGGCGTCGAGATGGCAATCGTCAGCGGCGACGTCGAAGGCGGCAACGTGCTGAAGCGGCTCGGCGCGCGGTTCACGGACTGGATGTTCTTCGACCGCGTCGACAACGATCTCGTCGTCGACACCGAGTCGATGTACGCCGGACTCGCCGCGCGCAACGAGGCCCGCTACCTCTTCGACCAGGGCGCTTCGGTCAATCATTTCAGCTATTTCGCGAACCGCACTTCGCGCGGCGCGTTGCGCGACTGGCTGACGGCCGACGATCCGGCGGCGCTGCCCGCGTTCGCCCCCCTCGCGCGCCGTCACGAACCGGACGCGGCGGCGGCGCGGACCCGCGCCGCCCTTCGTGCCGCCCCGATGCCCGACACGCGGCCGGTCGTGATCGTGCTGCCGGGCATCATGGGTTCGCACCTCGAAATCCGCGCCGCGCAGCGCGCGCCCGGCGACGGCGACCGGGTGTGGTTCGATTTCTTCGACCTCGCAACGGGTGGCCTGTCGAAGATCCGCTTCGACCGGCCCGACGTGCGCGAGGAAGACCTGTTCGACATGGCGTACGGCGACCTCGCGGAACACCTCGCGGCGAGCCATTTCGTTATCCGCTGCCCGTACGACTGGCGGCGCCCGGTGCAGGCCGACGGCGCGGCCGCGGACCGCCTCGCCGACATCCTGAAACGGGCGCTCGCGGACCACCCGAGCCAGCCGGTGCGCCTGCTCGCGCACAGCATGGGCGGCGTCGTCGCCCGCGCGATGATCGCGAAACATCCGCAACTCTGGGCCGAAGCCGTGCGGCGCGCCGGCAGCCGGCTCGTGATGCTCGGCACGCCGAACAACGGCTCGCACCTGATGGTCGAGGCCCTGCTCGGCAAGTCGGACACGATGCGCAAGCTCGCGCGCCTCGATCTCGCGCATGGCCTGCAGGGCGTGCTCGATATCGTCGCGGGTTTTCCCGGTGCGCTGCAGTTGCTGCCGCGGCCGGATTTCGTCGACAGCGGCCCGAGCTGGGAAGGCAGCTATCTCGACGCGGCGGTGTGGCCGGCGCTCGCGCAGCACAACCGCGACCGCTGGTTCGGCGACCGCGTTGCCGGCGCGCCCGTCGCCGAGACCGTCGCGCAAGCCCTGGCGCTGTGGCAGGGTCTGCTCGCGACGAACGACGCGCCGCAGCCGGTCGAGCGCGTCCACTACGTGTTCGGCAAGGCCGAGAACACACCTTGCGGCCTCGTGCTCGACGGCGACCGCCTGAAGATGGTCGGCACGCCCGAAGGCGACGGCTCGGTGAGTTGGGCGTCGGGGCGGCTCGCGAATCTGCCCGACGCGCAGTGCTGGTTCATGCCGGCGGACCACGGCGGGCTCACGGACACGCCCGAGCACTTCCCGGCGCTCGTCGAGCTGCTCGAAACCGGCACCACGGCCCGGCTCGGCCGCGTGCCGGTGCCGCGCGGCGCGGCGGCGGCGACGGTCCGCTACGACGCGCCGCCGCCGGTGCTGCCGACCGAGGAAGAACTCGCGCGCAGCATCGCCGGAACGCGCCCGACACGGCGCCGTCCCGCCGCCGCGGTGCAGTCGCTGCAGGTCTCGGTGACCGCGATGGACCTGCGTTTCGCACGGCAGCCGGTGATCTGCGGCCACTACATCGGCGATCCGATCGCCGGCGCCGAATTGAGCATCGACCGCTATCTCGTGCAGGGGGCACTGCGCCAGCGCGAGCGGCTCGGGGTCTATGCCGGCGACGTCGGGTCGAGCGCGATCGTGCTGCAGGCGCGCGGGTCCGAAGACCGGCTGCGCGGCACCGGCCGCGGCGCGGTCATCGTCGGTCTCGGTCGCTTCGGCGAGCTCACGACGATGGACATCGGCGAGACGGTCCGCGCCGGCGTGCTGCGCTTCCTGCTGCACTCGCTCGATCGCCAGGGCGCGGACGACGCCGGTGGGAACGGGTCCGACGGCGACCTGACGCTCGCGAGCCTGCTCGTCGGCTACAACTCGACCGCGCACATCAACGTCGAAGACTCGATCGCGATGATCGTGCGCGGCGTGATCGCGGCGAACCGGCAGTTCGCCGACGCGATGCCCCGCACGCGGTTGCGCGTCGCACGGCTCGAACTGATCGAACTGTTTCTCGACACCGCGATCACCGCCGCGCGCGCCGTGCGCGAACTGCCCGAGCGCATCGCCGGCGACCTGCGCAGGCTCGAAGCGCGCATCGAGGCAGCCGAGGAACTGCGCGAAGGCGAAGGGGCGCGCCCGCGTCTCACGGTGTTCGCGCGTTTCGGCTACTGGCCGCGGCTGATCGTGACCGACGCCGACCGCCTCGACGACGCGCTCGACCCCGCGCCCGACGACGCCGGGCTGCGTCCGTCCCCGCTGCCGGGTGGCGCGCTGCAGCCGCCGTCCCGCCCGGTCGCGGCCCGCCTCAAGTACGTCTTCCTGTCCGAGCGCGCGCGCGCCGAGAGCGTCGTCCAGCAGCGCCAGCCCGGGCTCATCGAAGCACTCGTGAAGAACGCGATCCGCCGCGACGAGTACAGCCCGGATCTCGCGCGGACGCTGTTCCAGTTGATGATTCCGCTCGATTTCAAGGCCGCCGCGCGCGACACCGAAAAGCTCGTCCTCGTCGTCGACGGCTACACGGCGAACCTGCCGTGGGAGATGCTGCAGGCCGACGACCAGCCGATGGCGCTGAAGACCGCGATGGTGCGCAAGTTCGAGTCGACGCGCTACCGGCGCAATCCGATGATCCTCACGCGCAAGGTCGCGTGCGTCATCGCGAATCCCTCGACGCGCGGCTACCTGTCGGTGTTCGGCGACCCCGCCCTGCCCGCCCCCGCGACCAAGGACGACCATCTTCCCGACCTCCCCGGCGCCGCCGCGGAAGGGGCGGCGATCCGCGACCTGCTGCTGCAATGCGGGTACGAAGTCATCCACGGCGAAGGCCTCGAAGCGCTCGACGTCTTCGCGCGCCTGTTCCAACAGGCCTGGCGCATCCTCGCGATCGCCGCGCACGGCGTGTTCCGCGTCGTCGCGCGGGACGGCCGGGCGCGCAGCGGCGTCGTGCTGTCGGACGGATTGCTGCTCACCGCGGCAGAGATCGGGCAGATGGAAGTCGTGCCCGAACTCGTGTTCCTCAACTGCTGCCATCTCGGCGCGATGAGCGCGAGCCCCGAGACCGCGAACCGGCTCGCGTACAGCCTCGCGCGCGAGCTGATCGAGATCGGCGTGCGCTGCGTCGTCGTCGCCGGCTGGCAGGTCAACGACGAAGCCGCGACGGTCTTCGCGACGGCTTTCTTCGACGCCTTCGTCGCGCGTGGCCAGCCGTTCGGCGCCGCGGTGTTTTCGGCGCGGCGCGCGACCTGGGAACGGTTTCCGCAGTACAACACTTGGGGCGCGTACCAGGCCTACGGCGAGCCCGAGCACATGCTGGAGCCGCCGGGCGAGGACGTGCCGGACTGGGGCACGGCCGGAATGGTGTCGCCGGCCGAGTTGCTGAACACGCTCGCGGGCGCGCGGCTCGATCTGAGCCATGAACACGCCGACCGGGCGATGCTCGAACGCCGCCTTGCGGCGCTGCTCGGCTCGGCGCCGGAGGGCTGGCAGGCGCTGCCCGAAGTGCAGGCGGCGATCGGCGCGGTCTATGCCGAACTCGGCGGGGACGGATTCGAACCCGCGTGCGCGGCATACTGCCGCGCGATCGAAGTCGAGGACCGACGCGGAAGCGTGCCGATCCGGACCATCGAACAGCTCGCGAACCTCGAAGCGCGCACCGGGGAAGCACGCGGCGAGCTCGCGCTGATCGACCGCGCGGTCGTCCGCCTGCGCGGCCTGATCGACCTGTGCGCCCCGCCGGGCGGGGTGCCGGGCGTGCCGGTGGCCATGGAACGGTACGGCGTGCTCGGCAGCGCGCTGAAACGCAGGGCGGCGATCCTCGCCGCGACGGGCACGCCGTGGCCGAAGGTCGAAACCGTGCTGCGCGAAAGCCGCGACACCTACGCCTGCGGCGAGGGCAGCGCCGATTCGCCGACGTTCGACCCCTACGCCACGCTAAACCGGCTGCAGCTCGACTGGCTGCTGCTGGCGGATGACGCGGACGACGCGGACGATGCGCGGGAACGCCTCGCCGCACTCGCGACCCGCTCCGCCGACGCGGCGCGCAGGCAGTTCGCGGGCACCGGTGATTTCTTCGACGCGGTAAAACCGGCCGACGCCGAACTCACGCTGCGGCTGCTCGCCCGTCTGCGCGACAAGGATGTCGACGACCTCGAACGGATCTACCGCGACGCCGTCGGGCAGGTGCCGCGCAGCGCGCGCAAGTTCGACTCGGTCGTGAAGCAGATCCGCCTGCTCGCCCGCTTCGCCGCGCTGCGCGGCCGGCGCGGCGACGCTGGGCTTGCCGTCCTGCTCGACAGGCTCGCTGCGCGCCTC